>JBFGHF010000300.1:0-5514 GCA_041578355.1 Acidobacteriota bacterium | reverse complement strand
TGGAGCGTGGACCTGCTGACTTCGGTGCTCGAGCCTTTTTCGCTGGCGGCCGCCGACGTGGACCGCACCAAGAGCCTGATGTTCTTCGTGCAGCAGGTGGGTGCGATGATCGGCATCTACCTGTTCGCCGTCTTCAGCGAACGGACCAACCGGCGCACCGCCTTTTTCCTCTGGTTCGCATTGGGCTGCGCCGCGATCCCGGCTTTTTTCTGGGGCGTGGCCCTGGCCGGGAGCGCCTCGGGCTTCGACTGGCTGGGCGGCCTGCTGGCTCCCCTCACCTTCACCAGCGGACTGCCGCAGGGGGTGCAGACGACGGTGGCGATCGCCGCCCTGCTGGCCTTTTTCCTCGGGTTCGCCACCCTGGGACCCTTTTCGGGCTACACCGTCTACTTTCCGGAGCTGTACCCGACCCGGCTGCGCGCCACCGGCTGCGGCGTCTGCTACAACGGCGGACGCTTCCTGGCGGCGCTGGCCCCTCTCGCCCTGGGCGCACTGACCGCCCGCTTCGCGGAGATGCCCGGCGCCGTTGCGGGCGGTATGCCGCTGGCCGCCACGGTCGTGACCGGCATCTACCTGCTGGGGTTCGCCGGCGCCTGGATCGCGCCCGAGACCAAGGGGCAGCCGCTGCCCGAGTAGAGTCGCCGCCTGGTTGACTCGCCGTAGAATTGAACGAACTGCGGGACGGACGCATCCCATCCATGTCCGTAGTCCGAACCGTGGGGAGGTGATCATGCGACGCACACTTTCGATTTCTCTGATCGCCGGTTGTTGGGTTTCCGTGGCGATCGCGGAGACACCGGACGCGAGTCTGGACGAGCTGCGCTGGTTGGACCAGGTCAAGTGGATTGTGCAGCCCGAGGACAAGCGGGTCTTCGAGCGCCTCGACACCGAGCCGGAGCGGCAGGCGTTCATCGAGGAGTTCTGGAAAAAGCGCGATCCAACTCCCGGCACGCCGGAAAACGAAGCGAGAGTCGAACACCGGCTGCGGCTCGAGCTGGCGATCCGAGAACTGGGTGAAGGGCGGCCCGGCTGGGACACCGACCGGGGGCGCATCCTGATCCTGCACGGACTGCCCGACGGGCGCTACGGGGCGGCCGATCACGAAATCTGGACCTACACCTCCGCCGCGCCCGCTCAGGCGGGTCTCGAGCCGTTCGCCGTCGTGTTTCGCTACATGGATCCAAACCGGGCGGCTCCGTTGATGCCCCGGGGCGATCCCCAGGGTGTTGGGTTCGGGACCTACGCTTCGGGGACCGGGCTGAACTCGATGAAACGCTACGTCACCGACCTGAGCGCCCGGGCTCCCGGGTCGCTCAACTACGAGTTGGTCAACGCGGGGCCGGCCGATTACTACGTCGACCCGGTGAGCCAGAAGGTTCGGGAAGGCTCGTTGAGGGGGTTCGAGGTGCGCAGGAAGCTGATCGAAGCGATTCTGCGTCCTCACACTCCCTGACCGGGAGACGCGCCGGGCGACTCGGGATCAGGTCCGTCGCGTGACCGAAGCAAGTTCCCTGCCAGCGCTGGTTGAACATCCCCCCCTCGCGCAAGCCTGGCGCACCCCTAGCGCTGGTCGTCCTGCCGGGTCACCTGGACTCGCCGCACCGCCTGCTCTCCGTGGCGGCCGGTGGCCCGAAGCTCGAAGGTGGTGGCTGGGTCCGCCCAGAGCGTCACTTCTCCCACCGGGTCGAAGCTCCCGAGGTACCGGCCTCCCGGTTCGGAGATCGAAACTTCCACCGTCTTCTGCGTCCGCCAGGAGATACGGACCGGGTGGCCCTGTCCGCTCGAGCATTAACGGCCTGCCTGTTGGCTGGTTTTTTCCTGTTGTTCGAGTGCTTTTGCCCACCGGTTTGCCCACTGATGTTCAGGTCGAGACACATCTCGGAGGATCAGATCGGCCAGCCCCTCAATGCGCCAGGCCAAGGAACAGGGCCAAGCTTCGGTTGATACGGACGAGCGTCGCGTCGTCTATCTTTCCGACCGATCCTTGGGTGGACCTCCGACCGAGGGCTGCAGGACTGAGCTTCCAAATCGACCGGGAACTCTCGATAATGGGCACCTGCTCTCCGCGGCGCCGCTGGTGGAGTCTTGACTTGCCGACGGCCCTTGGGCACACTGGAGCCAGCTAGCGGTGGCCCAATTCTGGGACTTCGGGAAAAATGACTCAGGTCAAACGGTCGCACTTTTTCTTCGTCTTTCTCGAGCCGGAGAAGTTGGTGGACGTTTCAGCGCTGCTCCGGGGTGAGGTTTCCTTGTCCTCAGAGGACCGCATCAAGGTCGCCTCGCCCTTGACGGCGTCCGAACACACGATCAGCGAGCTGGAACTCCGCGTCGTCATGGGCGTGTCCGAGGTTTGGACTCCCGTGGACGAGGTTCTCCGGAGATTCGAGGTCGACCAAGCCACGATCGACCACCTGTGTCAGAAAGGTCTCCTGTTGTCGAATCGCGCCGATCCTCACCTGGCAGCGCTGCGACGCAATCACGACAGCCTGACAGCGAACCGCTGGAACCGGTATGCGGCGTTGTACCATTTCGTTACGCAATCCGACGGGTCCGGCGGTTCCAGCGTTTTGAACGACATGAGTGCCCTGGAGGACTACGCCCGGGGTAGCAGGGGGCGATTCGACGAGGTGATCGAGGCGCAAGGCAAGCCGCCCCCGCATTTTCATCGAGTCCCCGACGCGGATGAAGTCGTTCCGTTGAGCGAGCCACGTATGGAGGGCTCGCTGTTCGAGGTGTTACGTCGCCGAAAGACGACCCGACACTTCGATGAGGAGGAACCACTGAATCCTCTTGACCTTTCGACCATTCTGTTCCACGTGTGGGGCTGTCACGGGTACCAGTCCCTTTCGAGCAACGGGGAACTGGTAGCACTCAAGAAGACCAGCCCTTCGGCGGGCGCGCTCCATCCGGTAGAAGTGTACCCGGTCGTCCGCAACGTCGAGGGCGTGGTCCCCGGTGTGTATCACTACCAGGCCGGGGAGCACGCTCTTTATCGGCTCGAGCGGATCGACGAGCGTTCAGCGGGCCGGTTCGCACGGGGGCTGACTCACAATCAGGCGTTCGTGGAGTCCGCACCCGTGCTGTTCCTGATGACCGCCCGCTTCCACCGGAACTTCTGGAAATACCATCAAATCGCCAGGTCCTACAGCGTCGTCTTGATGGACGCGGCCCATCTCAGTCAGACCTTCTATCTGGTGTGCACCGACTTGGGCCTGGGCGCGTTCTTCACGGGCGCCGTGAACTACGCTGCTGTAGTCGACGAGCTGAGGTTGGACGGCTTCAACGAAGGCCCGATTGGACTTTGCGGATGCGGTGCAGCCGCCGATCGCAGCACCGGACTCGATTTCAGCCCGGAACCGTTCGTTCCGGGGCAGAGCAAGCTCACTTGGAGGTGAGTCATGGGGGAGTGGGAAAAAAAGCCAATCCTGATCAGTACTACCGAAGCGAACTACCGGGAGTTACTCGAAAAGCTCGCGACGGACGACGAATTCCGGGAACGCATGGAAGCCAATCCTCACCAGGTCCTGTTGGAACACGGGCTTCACGTCCATGCCAGCGATCTCCCCGAGACCATTACCTTGCCGTCCAAAGAGGAGCTCGAGGCCAGACTGGACACGGAGCTCGGCTTGCTGCCCTTCCTGTATTGGATGATGGCCAAGTAAGTCTGCCGAATCGGTCGAAGCTTCTTCGTTTCGCAGGTCGAGCAGCCGCTCGGTCGCCTCTCGCAGCAGTGGAATGCCTTCGTCGGCGTCGCGCCAATGCTCGGTGAACGATTCGTAGGACGACATGGCTTGGGTGTGATTCCCCATCGACTCCCAAACCTCTGCGAGTCGCACGTGGGCCACGGCCCAGTCGACGACGTTGAAGTCTCGACCTGCACATTCGAAAGCACATTCACTGAAGGCCTGTCCCCGGTGCTCGATGAGCCAGCCGTACTCACGCGCAGCCTTCTCCCAATCACCCAGGAGTCGATAGGCCCTGGCGAGGCTTTCGTGACCCTGAAAGAGATCGGCGTACGACTGTGCGCTCATGAAGAGTTCGACGGACTCGTTTCCATTTCCCTGGAGCAATTCGACTTCCCCTTTGAGGATCCGAGAACTCGCGATCCAGATTGGAAAGCGGCTGCCCTCTGCTCTCGCCTCGATGGCTTCGAGGATCTCGAGAGCCAGCGATTCCTGGGAATGGCGAGCCGCGACCTTGCCGAGCAACGCAAGATACGGCAAAGCCGAACTCGTAACCATGCGCGGCGAACCGAGTTGTTCCAGCTGGTCCGATACCGCCTGATTCAACGCTTCTGCCAGATCGGCGGAACTGGAGCCGTACAGAAGACCGGCCAGCACGGTCGAGTCACTCGCCCTGGCGGCGGCGGCCAGGTCACCCGTCTTGGCGTGAACCCCGGCTTCACGCGCTACCTCGATGGCGCGCCGAAACTGACCTCGATCGATGTGCAAGGAGGCCCGCCGCATCAGGCCGTGAACTCGTTGAAAAGGTTCCTGATCCTGTGAAGTCCGGTCGAGGAAGTCGCGAGCATCGTCGTATTGCCGAAGCACCACGTAGGCATCAGCCAGCCCCGAGCCCAATGGATTTCGATTGATCTCCCAAGCCTCTCGTAAGCGTCGTATAGCGTCCGCGAAATTGCCGAGGGCGAGCTGGCAGTAGCCCAGGCTCTGCAGGGAGTACAGCCTGAGGGGATCACGTATTTCGACGGCTTTTTCGAAAGCCTGGGCGGCCTGAGCAAATCGGTTTTCGTAGATCCAGAGTGACATGCCCAGATTGTGGTGTCCTACGATTTCTTCCGGGTATTGCTCGCTGAAGAGGGTCCACACCCGCACCATTTCGGCAGGTGGGCCCTGCGAAGTAGCGATCCATCCTTCGACGTAGAGTTTTTCCCGATCCGTGAGCCGATCGGAGTGTTGGAGGGCCGTTTCGAAGTAGTTCAGCGCCTGCGCCAGGTCCCGGTCCGTGGATCGGTAGATCACACCCAGCTTGGCGTACGCCGTGGCGAATTCGGGATCGCGCTCCAGAGCTCTGAGGAACAAACCGATCGCAGCCTCACTGTTTCCACTGGCCAGTTTGTCAATGCCGCGCGAATATGCCTCGAGGGCTACCAGGTCTTTCGTCGTGAGTTTCTCCAGACGTCGACCCTGCTCCACGATTTGCCGCGATTCGCCCCAGCCCCGACGGACGCTGTTTGCCAGCCGGCCCAGGGCGTCCACGATCTCGCTCTCAGTGGCCGCGGTTGCCGTTTCCGTGAATACGGCCTGATCCGATCCTGGATCGATGATCTGAGCGGACAATTGGAAAACGCTGCCGATTCTGGAAATGCTCGCCGTGGCGAGGGCTTTGGCTCCCTCGCGCCGGCAGATCTCTACCCACATGCTGCGAGTGATTTCCGAATCCGGTGATTCACCCATCCTCACCAGCGCCTGTCGAACCTGGGACGCTGGAACGATCCGCATCTGTTTGGACTCCTCCAGCGCCACTCGGAATGCGAGCGAGAGCGAATCGCCCAGC
>JBFGHF010000299.1:0-5516 GCA_041578355.1 Acidobacteriota bacterium | reverse complement strand
GGCGACCACGACCAAGCGATTGGAAAGAAAGACGCGTCGGCTGTCGTTCACCAAACGCCCGCGCTGCTGCAGAAAGTCCATCCAGGCCTCGTCCGCCGAGAGAAACACGTCGGCTACCGACGACGCCTCGATTTGATGGGCCAACACGTTCGAACCGGCAAAGTTGAAGACCGGTCGGAATCCGGTCTCCTCGAACCTCGGGGCCATCTCCTCGAGAACGTCGCGCAGGCTGGCGGCGGCGAAGACGACGACCTCGTTTTCGGGGTCCGTTCGGCACCCCCCGAGGTTGAAGCTGAGCGCAAGAAACAGGGCGCCGAGCAGCAGGGGAGTGCCCGCTCCGACCATCCGGCGGTCGGGCGCGTTGCAACGGAACTCTGGGTGTTTTTTTCGGATCGCCTCTACTCCCTCCGCCCGCATTATCCATAAAAAAGTCAAGCGCGTGAAAACCTCGCGGGCTCCTCTCCCGGCCTCGGCGCCTGTCAAAGGCGAGCCACTCAAAGCACGGCTGGGTCTGTCGGTTCGGGCGCCGTGAGGCGGCGGCGGCTTTGGTTGAGCGTTACAATACCCCGACATGGACAGACCGCCGACTCTTCTCTGCCTCGCCTGTTACTTCAAGGGAGCCCGCTTTCTCGAGAAGGCCAAGGAACTCGGTTGCCGGGTCTTGCTGGTGACCTCGCACAAGCTCGAAAACGAAGACTGGCCGCGCCAGTCGATCGATGAAATCTACCTCCTCGATGAAAAAAACGAGAGGTGGGACATGGAGCGGCTGGTGCGGGGAGTCAGCTATCTGTCTCGCACCGAACGCATCGATCGCATCGTTGCTCTCGACGATTACGACGTGGAGAAAGCCGCCCATTTGCGCGAGCATTTCCGGATGCCCGGAATCAGCCTCAGTCAGTCCCGTTATTTCCGCGACAAACTGGCGATGCGCGACCAAGCCAAGCGGGCCGGGATCCTGGTGCCCGACTACACGCCTCTGTTTCATCATCCGGAGGTAGAAGCTTTTTGCGCTCGGGTGCCGCCGCCCTGGGTGCTGAAACCGCGCTCCGAAGCCTCGGCGACGGGAATCAAGAAACTGGGCACGACGCGGGATGTTTGGGCGGCTCTGGAAAAACTCGGAGACAACCAAGCGTTCTGCCTGCTCGAGCATTTCATCCCGGGACGCGTCTACCATGTCGACTCATTGGTGTTTGCCGGTCAGGTCCGCTTCGCACGGGCCCACGGCTACCTCGACCCGCCGATGCAGGTGGCTCATGAGGGCGGGATTTTCTGTTCCACCACCGTTGACTACGGATCGTCCTTGGAGGATCGACTGCTCGAGCTCAACCAGGCGGTCATCGAGTCGACAGGCTTGCGCCGGGGTGTCTCCCATACCGAGTTCATCCAGGCCGAGGACGGACAGTTTTTCTTTCTGGAAACCTCGGCCCGAGTCGGCGGAGCCAATATCGCTGAAATGGTGGAGGCCTCCAGCGGGCTCAATCTCTGGGCCGAGTGGGCGTGCCTCGAGGCGCTCCACAATGGCGAGGAGTACCGGCTTCCGGAAGTGCGACACGATCACGCCGGAATCATCATCTCGCTGGCCCGACAGCAAGCCCCGGACACTTCGCGTTACGACGACCCGGAAATCGTGTGGCGCCTCAAGAAGCGGCACCATGTGGGGCTGATCGTCCGCGCCGGCGAACTGCCACGAATCCATCAACTGCTGGAGCAATACAGCCAGCGGTTCATGAGCGAATTCCACGCCGTGCAGCCCTTGCCGGAAAAGCCCACAGCCTAAGAGAGTCCTCTGTCTTCCGTGGAGGGCCTTGTACAGCGCGAATCGTAAGTTCTGAACGGTGGCTCAAGAACTATGATCCGCTGCACTTGTTAGTGCCGAGCGACCTCATACCGCCGAGAGGTCTTGTAATGGTATTCGTAATCGGCCCGCTTTCCGAGATCAGTTAGAGCCAGCTCGCCAAAAGAGTTGCGACAACGATTACGATTACGACGTCTCAAAACTCAGACTTGACCGGTTTTTGGATTTCCGACCTGGTCGGGCTAGTTCACCCTCATCAAAAAGAGCGTGATGTCGTCCTCGGGGGCGTTTTCACCTGCGAAGTCCCGCGACTTCCCGATCACCCGTTCGCAAAGCTGTTCCAGGGAATGAGCGGAATGATCGAGGAGGGCTCTCTCGATCCCCTCGATGCCGAAGTACTCGCCTTCTTGGTTTTCGATGTCCACCAGCCCATCGGTGAAGAGGACGATCAGGTCTCCGGCGTCCAATTCGGTCGTCCCCACCGGATAATTGCTCTCACCGAACATGCCCAGGGGCGGGCCGCCCCCCGGGAGGGTGCGGGTCGAATCCGCCGCCACCACCAAGGGCTCGTAGTGACCCGCGTTGAGATAGCGCAGACGCCTGGTCTCCTCTTGAAAATCGAGGAATACGCCGGTCAAAAACTGGACGAAGTCGGCCTCGAAATGGACGGCTTGATTCAGCTCGTCGAAGAGATCGCCGAAGTCCTCGTGTCGGAGCATCTCGCGGCGCAACAGCCCGCGGAAGTTTGACATGATCAGGGCCGAAGCCAGGCCATGACCGCAGGCGTCGGCCAGGATGCATTGCAGAGAGCGCTCGCGGGCCCGAAAGAAATCGAAGTAGTCGCCCCCCACCATGGCGGACGAGCGATTGTAGCCGAAGACCTCCCAGGCCTCGCTTCGAGGAGGCTCCTGAGGCAGAAAACTGAGCTGAATCTGACGCGCTCTTCGCAGATCGTTCAGGTCGGGAAGCTGTCCGCGGTTCACCGCCAGCCGCGAGGAAGACATCAGTAGACCCAGGAACCGCGAAGTAAGTTCACCCGATTCTCGGAGCTCGTCGGACAGACCGATCGGAGCGTCGCTTTCCAGTACCAACACCGCTTCCAGAACGTCCCGGAAGTAGCAAGGGATGCAAAGAAAGCTCTGGTTGATCTCCGAGTTGTAGGGGTGGCGGTCCTTGAGCGCACGCTCGAGCTGCATCTGGTGGAAGCTTCGCTGCAACTCATGAACCGTGTCCGTTCTCAGCGGGTAGCCATCGTAGTGGAGCAGATCGAAGTGATCCGTTTGCTCCAGATAGTCGACCAAAGTCACCCGGTCGGTCCCGAAGGCCCGCCCTACCGCGGGCATAATTACTTCCAGAAAGTCGTTGAGGCTGGCCGCTCTCAACAAAGCGTTCATCATCACCAGGGCGAGATCTCGATTGCTACGGTGTTGAAATTCTTCAGACCGGACTGCGGATTCCATTGGGCGATTCTATGGGAATCCACCCCGTGGGCGCCACCGCAAGGTGGGCCTCCAGGCTTTCGAGAGAGGTCGGCGGGCCAGAAGGAGACGGGCAGGTAAGCCGGTCTTCCGTTCACTCAGGGGAGACCGAGCCCCGCAGCTTTTTGATGCGGCTGCGAAACTCCTTGTCCTGACGTCTCCGCCTGCGAGCCGACTTAGGGACGTGCGTCTTGATGCGGCGACGGCGGGGTCGCAGAGCCTGGGACAGCAATTTCACGAATCGCTGCTCGACCTCTTTCCGGTTGCCGAGTTGAGTGCGGTGTTTTTGGCTCGACAGCCGCAGCAGCCCTTCCTTGGTGAGTCGATTGGCAAGTCTTCTGCGCAGACGACGCTTCTGGGCTTGAGTGAGGCTGGGCGAACCTTCCAGATCGAAGACCAGGGTCATCCGGGTATTGAGTTTGTTGACGTTCTGGCCCCCCGGTCCGCTGCTTCTCGAGGCTTCGAACTGAAGCTCCGAGTCAACGATTCTGCATGAGGGAGTGATTTCCAGCATGGATCAACCTGAGAGCGCCGAGAGGTCTCGTAATCGTGATCGTATTCGTAATCGGCCCGCTTTCGAGATCAATCAGAGCCATCTCGCCAAACTCGAAGGGCAACCATTTGGGGTTGAGTTTCGACAACGATACCGATTACGAATACGATTACGACGTCTCAAAACTCAAACTTGACCGGTTTGTGAACTTCCTGCCGACCTAGTCGGGTTAGTGCAGCGTCTCATCAGTCTTGAGTCGCGGTCCGCTCTCGCCGCCGCCGGCGTCGTTGCAGACGCGCTGCACTAAACGTAGCGCAGAATAAAGCAGGGAAGGGTCCCTCCTCCCGCCGTTACATTAGCCAGGTTGCCGGACGAGATCCGGGTCAGACAGCCTCCCATCAAGGGACCGTTCAAATAGGGATCTAAATCGATCACAGCGGGAACAATCTTCCACTGTCCGTCCAGGTTCATGAGGAAGGGCTCACGGTGGATGTTGACCGTTTCCTGGACGACGAAACCCTCCTTGACTCCCTGCTCGATCGCTGCGTCCCACTCGCCTTGCTCTTGTTCGAACCCCAGGACGACGCTCTTTCCGCCGTAGGCGTCGTTGGGTTTGATCACGAAATAGCGCCGATTGGCCCTTACGAATTCGAGGAGGTCGATCTTCAGTCCTCGAAAAGTCGTGTAGCGCTCACGGAGTCGCCGTGTCCAGGGAATGTGCTGATCGACGGCCACCTTCTGCTCGGGAGTCAGGGCCGAAGTGTACTTTTCGTCGGTCAGCAGAGCCAGAATCGCCTTCTTGTGGACAAGTTTGGTGCGAAAGGAATTGATATAGCAGGTTTTCTGTTGGCGATAACCCTCAAGGTACGCTGCGCAATCATCCTTGATCTGATAAAACTCGTTCATCAGCAGTCGGCGGTAGAGGATGTCGATGCGTCGACCGTTGGCGTAGATCCAGCCGTCGCGGCACTCCAGATTTCGCGGATCGCTGATCTCACAATCGAACCCCTGACTACTCAAATAGTTTCGAATCAATACGAACTCGTGGTAGGTCGGCACGTCCTCGAAGTCGACGATGGCAAAAGTCGGCTTTGCCTGGCGGCCATCGAACTCTTCGTGATAGGTGCGGATCAAGTTGGCCACCAGGTGTTCCAAGGGTGATACGAAGCGTACCGGGTAGGTGCGGCAGAAGTTCTCGAAGATGGGAAGCGAGCGGTAGATCTCCGCGAGGTGGTGGACGTAGGCCGGACCCGCCGGAACTTCCGCATTGACCTCGACGAACTTGAATGATTTTTCGGTCAGAAAGGAGTCGAATCGCGCCGTGGCGGAGAGTCGGATGACGTTGGTGGGGATGGCGGCCAGCTCCAGCTCCCAGTCCTCCATTCCCAGATCGTCGAGCAGGGTTTCGCGGTCGTTGAAGAACTGGGCGGCTATGCGCAGAATGGCCTGGCGGAGCAGATAGACGCTGTCCTGCACGTTCGTGTAGAGAGCCTCGGTGACGAACGTCGGTCGTAGGCAGGTGGCCAGCGGACGGTTCCCGAAAAGAACGCCCTGCTGCTGCTGGTGCAGCACCAACCGGGCAACCTGCTCCTCGGCGGCTGCCGGGTCGCGGCTCATCAGTTCGTGAAAGTGGTCGATTGCGGGTTGTACTGCGGACGGCCGTCCGCTATCCGGGGGAACTTGAGACATCGCTTCCTTTCCAATCAGAAACGGACTTTCCGTCCGCCACTGAATCTTAAACCGAATCGGG
>JBFGHF010000298.1:0-5550 GCA_041578355.1 Acidobacteriota bacterium | reverse complement strand
GATCCGCTCGCCCGAGATGATGACGGCCCCGTCGTGCAAAGGCCCGGCCGGATTGAAGATGGTCAAAATCAGGTCGTAGGTGGGGTGAGCGTCCAGCTTGATTCCCGATTCAATGTAATTCTTCAGCCCCATGTCTCCCTCGAGAACAATCAGGGCTCCGATTCGACGAGCCGAAAGTGCCGAGGCGGCCAGCACGATCTGTTCGAAAAGAGGTTCGGACTGTCCGCCGCGGAACTTGCGCACGAAGCGGCCTTTGCCGATCTCGGCAAGGGCCCGGCGAATCTCGGATTGAAAGATGACGATCAGGGCGATGAAAGAAAAAGGGAACAGATTCTCCAGCAGCCACTGCACGGCTCGCAAGTCGAGAAAGCGGGTGATGTAGTAGAAGGTGATGACGGCGACGACCCCCAGAGTCACCTGCCAGGCGCGCGTGTCTTTGATCAGGCGGAGGCCCTGGTAGAAAAGGAAGGCGATCAAGAGGATGTCGATCAGACTCCTGAGGAAGTCCGCGGTGAGGCCTGCCAGGAGATTCTCAGTCATGCCTCACTTCCTCGGCCAAGATCGCGTCCGCAACCTTGACGACCATGCACATATGCTCCACGTCATGAACCCGGACGAGGTGAGCGCCCCGCAGGATGGAAGCCGCTACCGCCGCGGCTGTGCCCCAGTCCCGCCGATCCTCGGGCACTCCCAGGATTCTGCCCAAAAAAGACTTTCTGGAGGCACCGACCAGGATGGGGAGTCGGAATTCCTCCAGCATCGAAAGACGGTTGAGGATCAGGAGATTGTCGGCGACTGTTTTTCCGAACCCGATCCCCGGATCCAGAACGATTCTATCACGCTCTATCCCGTTCGAATAAGCGACCTTAAGCGCCTTCGCCAAGTCGCCGCGGATCTCGGCGGCAATATCCGGGCTGGGCGGCATCTTCTGCATGTTTCGAGGTTGGCCGCGCATGTGCATCAGGACTACCCCCGCGCCCGATCCCGCCACCAGCCGGGCCATGGAAGGATCGAATCGAAAACAACTGATGTCGTTGACGATCTGCGCCCCGCCTTCGATTGCCTGTCGGGCCACGGCTGATTTGTAAGTGTCGATTGATACCGAAACGTTACTCTCGCGCCGCAACTGCTCCAAGACCGGCAGAAGTCGATCTGCCTCCTCGGCGGCGGACACGGGATCGGCTCCGGGCCGGGAGGACTCGGCTCCCAGGTCGAGGATGTCTGCTCCCTGCTCGATGAGGTCCAGGCAGTGGGCGACGGCCCGGGCCGGTTCCAGAAAGCGTCCGCCGTCGGAAAAGGAATCGGGTGTGATATTGACCACTCCCATGATCAGGGTGCGAGTCCCTAGTTCGAAAACGCGCTCCCGCACTCGCCATTGGAATCGGGCCCTTCCGCCTGTGAAGTCGTTCATCGGCTCGTAGACACCTCGCCTCGGGAGCATGGGAAACTCGTTTTGATGCTGGATTGTCAGGGCGATTCGCCCCCGGGTGGCGCAAGGCCCCCGGAGGAGCGCGGCCCGATTCAGGCCGTGGCCGGATTCTCGCTGGGATTGACGAGAGAACCGAGGGGTTTTTTCTTCTTCTTATCCGAGCCAGCCTGCATCTCGGGTTTGATCGGTTCTTTTTCGTCGCCGCTATCCTGGCGAATTTTCCGCCCCTTGATGACCGCCTCGATTTCGTCGGAGTCGAGAGTCTCGAACTCCAGCAGAGCTTCAGCCAGGCGCACCAAGGCGTCCCGATGAGCTTCGAGGATCTCGTGCGCACGTTTGTTTGATTCGACAACGATCGATTTGACTTCGCTGTCGATCATCATCGCGGTCTCTTCGCTGTAGTCCTGTGCCCGGGAGATCTCGCGGCCCAGAAAGATCTGTTCCTCGTTCTTCCCGAAGGTGAGTGGGCCCAGAGATTCGCTCATGCCCCATTCACAGACCATCTTGCGGGCCAGACCGGTCGATCGCTCCATGTCGTTGGAGGCTCCGGTGGTTTTACTGCCCAGAAAGATCTCCTCGGCGGCGCGTCCCGCCAGAAGAATGGTGATCGAAGCTTCCATGTACTGCTTGGTGTAGTTGTACTTGTCTTCCTCCGGCAACTGCATAGTGACGCCCAGCGCTCGGCCGCGAGGGATGATCGTCACCTTGTGCAGCGGATCCGCATCGGGGAGGAAAAAGGCCACCAGCGCGTGTCCCGCCTCGTGAAAGGCGGTGTTGCGCTTCTCCTGCTCGTTCATCACCAGCGAGCGACGCTCCTTGCCCATCAAGACCTTGTCCTTGGCCTCTTCGAAATCGGTCATGGCCACAGCCTTACGGTTCTGCCGCGCGGCGATCAAAGCGGCTTCGTTGACCAAATTGGCCAGTTGCGCTCCGGAAAAGCCCGGTGTGCCACGGGCCAGAACCGAAAGGTCGACGTCATCTCCCAGGGGAATGCGCCGCGTGTGCACTTTGATGATGCCTTCTCTTCCCTTGATGTCGGGCAGCGAGACCACCACCTGACGGTCGAAGCGGCCGGGGCGCAGGAGGGCCGGGTCCAACACGTCGGGTCGGTTGGTGGCGGCGATCAGAATCACCCCTTCGTTGGATTCGAATCCGTCCATCTCCACCAGAAGCTGATTGAGTGTTTGTTCACGCTCGTCGTGTCCACCGCCCAGGCCGGCGCCGCGGTGCCTTCCCACGGCATCGATTTCGTCGATGAATATGATGCAGGGTGCGTTCTTTTTTCCCTGCTCGAAGAGATCGCGCACCCGGCTGGCGCCAACGCCCACGAACATCTCGACGAAATCCGAGCCGCTGATGCTGAAGAAGGGAACATTGGCTTCGCCCGCGATCGCTCGAGCCAACAAGGTCTTACCCGTGCCGGGGGGGCCCATTAAGAGGACCCCTTTCGGGATTCTGCCTCCCAACTTCTGAAACTTCTGGGGTTCCTTGAGAAACTCCACGATCTCCTGAAGCTCCTCCTTGGCCTCCTCGACCCCCGCCACGTCCTTGAAGGTCACCTTCTTCTGCTGATTGGTGGAGAGTTTGGCGCGGCTTTTTCCAAAGGAAAGGGCGCGGTTGCCCCCGGCCTGCATCTGCCGCATCAGGAAAATCCACAGTCCCACGAAGAGCAGGATGGGAAATCCCGAGCTCAAGATGACGTAGAGCATGTTGCCCTGGTCGTCCTTGCGGATGGTGACCGTAGCCCCTTGGTCGTTGAGGGTGTTGGCGATGGTGTCGATGGCATCCACCGGGATGATGGTGTTGAAACGCTGTGGATTCGGGGCTCCGTCGGCGTTGTAAGAGCCGTCGACGGCACCCGACCCCTGGGTGATGTTGGCTGTCTTGACCTTTCGGCTGCTGACCAGCGAAGTGAACTCGCTATAGCTGAGTTCCTCTGTCGAGCCGTTTTTCACAGAGCTGAGGAATTGCCAGAGGGCGATGACTGCCACCACGATGACAACCATCAAGAAAATGTTTTTGGCAGTTGTATTCAAACCGATACTCCAAAAGGCCTACTTGGCCACCTCATTATAGTTCAATTGCCTCTTCCTGACCACGCGCAAATCCGATCTCTTCTCAGAGAGTCGGCCCCGTTACCCGTTTCTCCCGCGTCATCAGCCCCCGGCGTCGGGAGAGGAATCTGCCGCGGGTCGTCGTTGAAGCCCGTCCGGGCCGAGCCCGCGTGGAGACAAGGAAGTCCGCTTCCTTAGAAGCCTCAATCCGGTAAATGTTTCACCTCAAATTCGACCAAAACGCCCTGGCGTTCCCGATTCGGGCGGAATCCCTCGGTGGGGCCCAATCCCTCCACCCAGACGATCCGCCCGTCGGATTCCACCACCAGCAACGAGTTTCTGGCCGTACGCGGAATCCGCTTCTCCTGAAGGAGAGTCTTGAGCCGGCGCATTCTGCCCGAATACTCGAGACGATCTCCGGGGCGCCGATTCCGCACGGTCAAGCTCTGTCCCGCTATGACCGCTTGCTCCGGTTCTGCGGCTTCGACCGCGGTCACCCGGCGGATTTCGAGCTGCTTCCCTACCTCTTTTACGTTGATCCGACCCGGAATTCTCATTTCTTTCTCGAAAAAAGGTGGGTCCGGATTGCCGTGGAAGCGAAGTCGTCCGAATTCGCGAATGGCGCTCCAGCCGCCGGGCAGGGTGATTTCACGGCCGCTGCCTTGAGTCAGCAGCCCGTTGAGGGCCTCCAGGTGCCGCGAATCGAGTCGATTCCGCGGGCCTCGACACTCCAGGAAGGCGATCCGGAATAGTTCGTTTCGGAGGGCCAGAGGCAGGCAATTCAAATGGTCGATCTCGAACAGCAGGTCGTCTTTTTCCTCGAGTCTCAGCCCTCCGAAGAGTTCGCGAGCGGTTTTTTCCGTGAACTCAGCCAGATTGCGCGAGATTTCGGCGCTGCGGCCCAGGTTTTCGACGACCCTGGGGTTGAGTCTGTCGGCGAGCCGGGGAATCAGTCGATGCCTCACCCAGTTGCGGTCGTTGCCCAAATCCAGGTTGCTCGAATCTTCCCGAAACGACTGCTCGAGTTGTTCCAGGTAGCTCAGCACCGCCTGCCGCGTGCATTGCAGCAGCGGCCGCACGATCGAGATCTGGCGCCCGGAAGCAATGTCCAGCTTGCGGATTCGGGGGTGAATTCCGGCCAGACCGGCCGGGCCCGCTCCCCGAACCAACTTCAGCAATAAGGTCTCGGCTTGATCGTTGAGCGTGTGTCCGGTGGCGACCACCGCGCCACAGCTCCCGGCGTGGCGCACGAGGCGCCCGTAGCGGAGCTTTCTGAGGACTGCCTCCAGATTGCCGACCTGCGACTCGGGCTCGAGATGCTCGACCCTCAGGGCGACCCGGAATCGTTCGCAGAGTTCGCGCACGAACTGCTCGTCCCTCTCGCTTTCCAGCCCCCGGACCCGATGATTCACGTGCAAGGCGGAGACGCGCCATTTGAATTGTTGCCTCAACACAAGCAGAACTCGAAGCAGGGCCACCGAATCAGAACCTCCCGACAACGCCAGCAAGACGTGGTCACCGGATCCAAGCAGATGGTGGACCCCAATGGTTCTCTTGACCTGCTGCTCGAGAGAAAGCATGGTTCTGCGGGTCCCCCGAAAGCAGGAGCCCTACCTATAGACCTCCCCATTGTGCTCGATCCAGCCGCCCGCCCGGTCGCCGTCGGGGTCGTGATGGGTCCAATGGACGACTCCGCCTCGATTGTTCCATTCGTATTGTCCCCGCAGCCTTACCTGATCCCCCGCCTTGAGCGGCACCCAGTTGGCCAGGTCGATGTTGTGGGCCACCAGAAGGGTGTGCCCGGAATCGAGTTGAACGATAAAGCGCTGATGGCGCGAGCCATCCAAATCGTCCGCAAGGAGGCGCTCGACCCTGCCCTCGACCTCCACCATCACACCCGAACGCTGCTGGCGCCAGGCTTCTTCGGCATCGCCGGTGGCAGGCTCCGGAGATGTAATCGAAGTTCCCAGGTCTCGGAGTTCGGGGAGCCGCCAATCGTCCCATCCCCCCCGGCCGGCCAACCAGGCCAGCAGGACCAGTCCCAGCAGCGCACCCCGGATCCACCAG
>JBFGHF010000297.1:0-5561 GCA_041578355.1 Acidobacteriota bacterium | reverse complement strand
GAAGATCCTCGACTTCGGCCTGGCCAAGCTGCTGGAGGCGGGTGTGGGGAGTGACGTGGCGACCCGCGGATGCGAGCCAACCCACGAGACAAGAGGCCACATCATGGGAACCGCGGCATACATGTCCCCCGAACAAATCGAGGGGGGGGACGTGGACCACCGAAGTGACGTCTTCTCGTTCGGATCCGTGCTCTACGAGATGGTGGCTCAACGGCCCGCTTTCAGCGGAAACTCAGCGATCACGATTTTGACGAAAATCCGGGAGGGACAGGTTCCCGATATCGGCGGGGTTGTTCCCAATGTGCCCTACGAGTTGGAAAGGGTCATCGGGCGTGCCCTGCGCTTGGAGCCGGAGAGGAGATTCCAATCGTTGGCAGATGCTTGTGTGGAGCTGCAGGAAGTTCGGGATTTGTTGGACACCGGAAACTGGGTTTCGGTGGCGGATCTTCTCCACCGTGACCGACCGCGACGTCGTCTCTCGAGATTCCTGTTGCCTGCTTTGCTGCTGCTTTTCGGGTTGGTGGCCATTCATTTGTCCGGCTTTCTCCGGGAGCCACCCGTGGAACCGGTCCGGCGGATCGTGCCTCTGACGACCTTCCCGGGTTGGGAGCGAGAGCCAGCCCTCTCTCCCGATGGTCGATTCGTTGCCTTTTCCTGGGACGACGGAGGAGGTGTATCCCGTCTCTACGTCCTGCTGTTGGGCGCCCATGAGCCACTGCTCGTGACGTCCGGGCAGGGCGACGCCCGCAACCCGGCATGGTCTCCCGACGGCAGTCAGATCGCGTTTCTCCGCCATACGGCAGAGGGAGAGCACGATGTGCTGGCCGTCCCTGCACTGGGTGGCCCCGAGCGCTGGTTGGCCAGATTGTCCGATGTTCACTTTCGGGGACTGGATTGGTCGCCGGATGGAAGTTCACTGGCTGTTGTCGACAGGGCAGTGCCCCAGTCCAATGGGAGCATCTTTCGTCTTTCCATCGAGACCGGCGAAAAGAGGCAGATGACGACGGCCCTCTCGAGTGGTCTGGGCGATCGAACACCCGCCTTTTCGCCCGATGGGAATTTCCTTGCGTTCGTTCGCTGGCGGGAAGCGCCGGTTACAGAAATCCATCTGATTGAGCTCAGCAAGACCGATAGCTATTGCCTGACTACCCATGATGGCTACATCCGTGACTTGGACTGGCTTCCCGACTCCTCCGGCCTTGTCTTCTCTTCGCGGTCGAAAGGCACCACGGGCCTATGGCGGATACCTTTGGTGGGAGAGGGGCCGACGCCACTCCCGGTTGGGGAAGGGGCGACCGGTGTGACTCTGGCAGCCGAGGCAGACCGTCTCGTCTATTCTCGGATGTTCACAGATGCCAATATCTGGCGGATCGGTGGGCCGGAGGCGCGGACCGAACTTCCGGCGGAGAAGATCATTGGCTCGACGCGAGACGATTTTTCTCCCAGTTTCTCCCCCGACGGGAAGCACATCGCTTTCACATCAGAACGTTCGGGAAAACGGCGGATCTGGATCTGCGACAGTGAAGGAGAGAGCTGTTCTCAGCTCCGCAGCGGTGTGACGGCGAGCATGGCGGCATGGTCCCCGCAAGGTGAGCGCATTGCTTTCAGCGGGGGGGAGGAGGGGAAGAGCGCCGTCTACGTAGCGGACCTCAAAGGCGAGTATGCTCGCCGCCTCAGCGAAGAAGACAGCATCAACATCGTCTCGGGCTGGTCGCGGGATGGTCAATCGATATACCTGGCTTCGGATCGTACCGGCGAGTACCAGATCTGGAAAATCCCTGCGTCGGGAGGTCCAGCCCGGCAGATCACCCAAGGGGGCGGAATCTTCGCCCAGGAGTCCCACGACGCCCGTTTTCTCTATTACCTCAAGCTGGAAAGCCCGCGCACGGTCTGGAGGCTGAATTTGGCGGACGGGAAAGAAAGCCCGATCTTCGAAACCCGGATGATACCTGCCAGTCTCGAGGTTTGGCACGACAAGGTCTTCTGGGTACCCGATCGAAGCGATCGACAACTATCCATTGAACAATACGGAATCATCTCCCATCAACGGGGCAGGTTGCTGGCGCCGACGGCCGGAGTGCTGGTGGCCAAGTATGGCCGGCTGAGCGTTTCGCCGGACGGAAAATGGATCCTCTATCCGCGCGAGGATGGTGGAGGGAGCGATCTGATGCTTGTCGAGGGGTTTGACGGACCTTCCGGATCAGGGCTTGGCGACTGGATGCGGTGAGCCTAGCATCGGAGTGTCCAGGAGTCCTGTCGCAGCAGTGCTTACAGAGAGTCTGAATCAGAAGGAGGTGTCTGAAATGCTGACACAAAGACTTTGGCCCTGCGCGCTGTTTCGAATCGCCTCGGTGGTTTGCATCGTTGCGGTTCTCGGATCAGCCGTGGCGTTCTCGGACCCCGTGGTCTTCAAGAAGTCGAAATTCGTGGTTCGCAAAGCCGACGGCAAGAGGAGCCTGGTCCGCTCGAACGTAGTTCTCCATGATGACCGGGTGGAAGTGCTGGATCACGGACACGGTGCGGTCCTGAAATCCATTCAGTATGGCGACATCAAGAGCGCCGAATACTCCTTCTCCAAGAGTCCACGCTGGAAATCCGGCGCCGGCGCCGCCGCGGCTGTGGGGGTTTTCGCCATTCCGGTCTTTTTCATGAAAGGCAAGAAGCACTGGCTGACCATTACGGAAGAGGGTGACTACGCCGTGATCAAGCTGGACAAGAGGATCTTCCGGGAAGTGATCGCAGCCCTCGAAGCCAAGGCGGGTGTCGAAGTCGAGAGGATCGCCGACAAGTAGAGTCGGCTCAACCAGGTTCTATCCCGCCGCAGGCCCTCCAGGCCAAGAGGCCCGAAGGAGTGCTTTAGACCTGGTTCATGGGGTTTTGTTTGGAATGTCCGATCTGGGCAACACGCTTTCACCCCTGCCGTACTGTCAGCTTTGCCATCCTGTCATGGGGGCGGCACGCCCCCGAGGCCCCAAAACCAAGGGAATCACGAGCGGGATGCTCGTGCCACGGCCAGCCCCGAGTCCTTTACTCGGAGCGCAGGGCGGCCATCATGTTGGTTTGCAGGACCTGGCGGGCGGAGAGGAGGCTGGCGGCGGATCCCACCAGCAGTATCAGGACTCCGACTCCAAGGAAGATGAGAGGGTCTCGAGCGCCGACGCCGTAAAGCATCGATCCCATGAAGCCGGTCATGGCGAGAGCCAGTAGAGTGCCTAGCAGCGCGCCCAAACCCGCCAGCAACAAACCCTGTCGAACGACAAGCCGGAGCAGGTCCTTTCGAGTGGCACCCAGCGCTCGCCGGACGGCGATTTCACGGGTCCTTCGACTCACCGAGTCGGCCGTCACTCCGTAAACCCCCAGGGTCGCGATCCCCAGGGCCAGGAGGGCATAGAGCAAGAAGGTCTCGCTGAAGTAGCGCATTACCCACTGCACTCGATGAATCGCGGCATCCATGGTGATCACTTCAGAGATGGGCAATCCAGGCGCTTCCGTCCTCAAGATTTGGCGGATGCGCGGCGTCACGGCCGACAGTGGCGCGGAGCTCCGGAGCACCAGCTTGAACGAGCTGCGCTGGGTGGAGGCGAGTGGCAGGTAGGCCTGCTCATTTTCGGGCAGGGAACCGGAAGAGACCATGCGATGTCCGGTGTGAACGTCGCCCACGACGCCAACCACCGTCCGCCAGTTCTGTGCGGGAAGGAGTCTGAGTCGCCGGCCCAGGGGATCGGCCCCGGGCCAGAGAAGCTCGGCGAGAGATGCGCTCACCAGGACGACATCGCCTCCCCGGCTTGACTCTTCCGCCGTAAATCCACGGCCCCGTTGCACGGGAAGCTCGAGCGTGGCGAGGTATTCTCGGCTGATCGTGTGGAGGGTGGCTCGCGGCCGCTCCTCCGGCGGCAAGGCCCGGCCCTCCAATTCGATGCTGGGGATTTCGTAGCCGTTGCTCACCGGAAGGAAGGTGACTGCGCCGGCTGAGGAGACCTCGGGCAACTCATCGAGTCCGCGAAGCACACGGTCGAGAAGCGCCATCCTCGACTGCGGATCTTCGAGCTCCTCTCCGGTCATGGAGAGATCCAGGGTGACGAGATCTCGGGTCGAAAAACCGGGATCGATGCTCTGTTGATTGATAAAGCTACGGACCATCAGGAGAGCGCCGATCACCAGGGCCATCGCCAGCGCGAACTCGGATGTCACCAAAGCCGAACGCAAGAACCCGCCTCCCCGGCTCTGAAGTCCTCCGGCGCCTTTCTTGAGCGCCTGAAAGACGTCCAGGCCCGAGTTGCGCACGACAGGCGCCAAACTGCAGGCCACGCCGGCCAACAGTGAAATGAGCAGCGTGTAGGCAAGTGCCCGCGCGTCGAAACCGAACTCGAAGAGGTAGGGGACCTGGACGGGAACCCAACTCTTCATCCAATCGAGGGTCGGAGCCGAAAGTGCGGCGCCTGCACCGCCCGCCATCAGGGCCAACAAGATGCACTCGGTCAGCCATTGACGAACCAGCCGGCTCCTTTTTGCACCCAGCGCCGCACGGAGCGCCGTTTCCTGCCGTCGCGCGGTCGCCTGGGCCAGAAAGAGGCTGGCCACGTTGGCACAGATCACCAACAGAAGCAGCAGAGCGGACACCAGGGAAGCCGTCAGCGCAACCTCAATCACCGGGGGCACAAATTCCTCGCGCAGGGTACGGACCTCGGCGCTCCAGCCCCGGTTCGTCTCGGGATAGACGCGCTCCAGTTCCCGACTGATCTCCTTCAGTTCACCAGCCGCCTGCTCGATCGTCACTCCGGATTTGAGCCGAGCGACGATATCCAGGCGGCGCTCGGCCCGGTCCTCGACGGCCGGGTCGAGGACCAGCGGCAGCCACAGGTCGGCCCATTCGGGGAAACGGAAGCCAGGCTCCATCACCCCGACTACTTCTCGAATCCGGCCGTCGATGCGAACGGCCTTGCCCAGGATCTCGGGATCGGAGTCCAGTCTCGTCCGCCAGAAGCGATCGCTAATCAGGACGCGGTCGTCGCCGCCGCCCGGATCGTCCTCAGGGGGTGTGAAGTTGCGACCCCGGACTGGCTGCACTCCCAAAACCGGGAACAACTCGGCTGTGACGAGAGCTCCCGGGATTCTCTCAGGGTTCTCTTCGTCGTTGAAATTGAAAATGGCGCGGCGAAAAGCGCCAAGCTCTTCGAAGGAGAGTTGCCGGTCCCGCCAGTCCCGCAGATTGGGAGCCGAGACGCTGACGTGAAAGCGGCTTCGTTCGGGCTGGGACTCGGTGAGCGAGACCACGCGATCGGGTTCCGGGAAATCGAGCTCGCTCAGCACCCAGGCGTCGAACCCGGAAAACATGGCCACGTTGGCGACGATCCCCAGCGTGAGGGTGAGCACGATGACCAGGCTGGCCAACGGCCGGCGCAGAATCAGACGGATGGCGAAGCGTAGGTCTTGAATCAGATTGTCGAGCATCTCGTCGACTTCCTACGGTTGGCGAGCTCGGCAGGTTCCGAGAGTCCACAGAGGAAACCGCAGAGTGAAGCAGAGAAGACTCCGCGAACTCTGCAAGAGATTGTGCTTTC
>JBFGHF010000296.1:0-5588 GCA_041578355.1 Acidobacteriota bacterium | reverse complement strand
TCCATCGTCTGGTAGCGGAGCTTGCGGTCTTTCTGCAGGCAAAGCGACACGACCTCCTCGAACTCCTCCGTCACCGCCGGAGTCGTCTTGCTGAGGGGGGTCGGGTCCTTGTTCAAAATGGGGTCGATCGAGGCCAGGTCCGAAGCGCCGACGAAGGGGCGTTGACCCGTCAGCATCTCGTACAACACCACCCCGAGAGCCCAAATGTCGGTGCGATGATCGACAGCTTCTCCACGCGCCTGCTCGGGGCTCATGTAGGCGATCGTCCCCAACGCCGTCCCGGTTCGAGTCAGCTGATGGTCATCGATCTTGGCCAGGCCGAAATCGAGAATCTTGAGGACTCCGTTTTCCGACCCCGGGGCAGGCTTGGTGATCATCAAGTTGGACGGCTTGATATCGCGATGGAGAATCCCACGCGCGTGGGCAGCCGCCAGGCCGGTCGCCATCTGAGTGGCGTAGTCTCGCGCCTCTTCGACGGAAAGCGGGCCTCGTCCAATCTTCCGATTGAGAGTTTCGCCGTCGTAGAAGGCCATGGAGATGAACACCCGTCCGTCCTCGGTTTCTCCGATTTCGTGGACGCTGCAGATGTTGTTGTGGTCGAGTGCGGAGGCGGCACGCGCCTCGTTGAAGAAGCGCTTCTCGGCCTGTTCGGCGTCGGCGATCGTTCTGGGCAGGAACTTGAGAGCCACGGTACGGTTCAGGCGGCTGTCCAAGGCCTTGTAAACGACTCCCATTCCGCCCCTGCCGAGTGGCTCCAAGATCCGGTATTGGCGGATGGTCTTTCCCACCAGGTCGAGGGGGTCGTTCGAACCCGGGGAGGATTTGGGTCTCGAGGCAGCCCTGCCTCGGGGCGGTGACTCGATCCTGGTTGGAGCTTCGTGGTGGGCCAGTTGGGAATCGACTTCCGCTCTCAACTCCGGCTGGCCTTGACAGGCTTTGTCGAGATACGCCTTCCGCCGGCCGGGGGGAAGGACCAAGGCTTTTCGCAGGATCGTGTCGAACTCTCTCCGGCGGTTGCGGGAGTTCATCGGTTACCCCAGTGGCTGGGCGAGGTTGACCGCTGCGCCGGCCTGGCCTCTCCACATCCGACTTCGCCAGCTAGCCTCACGACGGCGTCGTCCGCATGAACACGGGCCTGCCATCCGCCGACTCATCGGAGAGTTTCGAGGTGGAGCGACGGAGAAAGCGGCCCCCAACCATTGAATCCGAAACGGAACTAACCTCCCTGCGGAGTATATCTTGCGGGTATATCACGGTCAACCGAGCCACTCTCGGTGGCGCCTGATCCGGAGCCGTGACCATCGCGTCCGAGCGATTCGTCATTCGGAGGGTGAAGCGGATTGGCTCATCTCCCCTTGTTCGCCCTGACGGGCTGCGCTCGTCTTTCGGAGAAAACGCCGGGTCAGGAGAATCGCGGAGGTAGTCAGCCCGGTGACCAAGCCCCACCAGATCCCCGCGCCTCCCCAGTCCTGGGCGAAGCCCAGAAAAGTCCCGGTGCCGATTCCGATCACCCAGTAAGAGAGGAAGGCGATCAACATCGGGCCGCGGGTGTCTTTGAGTCCCCGCAGCGCTCCCATCGCGGCCACCTGGATTCCGTCCGAGATCTGGAAGAGGGCCGCGACCGCCAGCAGCGTGACCGCCAGTTCGACCACTTGCTGGTTGTCGGGATGCTGCACGTCGCGAAAGAGAGAGATGATCCAACGGGGCGCGGTCAAAAAGACAATTGCGGATAAGCCCATGACGGCCCCCCCGAGCATCAGTCCGGCCAAGCCCGCCCGACGCGCCCCCTCGAGGTCGCCCCGGCCCGCGGCCTGCCCAACGCGCACCGAGGCCGCGATAGCCAAGCCCAACGGCACCATGAAGGCAAAGGAGGCGCAGCGGATGGCAATCTCATGCGCCGACAGCGCAACCACGCCCAGAAGCCCCATGAGCAGAGCGCTGGCAGAAAAGAACCAGACTTCCACCCCCAGCGATACGGAGATGGGCCAACCCAGCCGGAGCAGCTCCTTGAAGTACTCGGGATCTGGCGTCCCCAACCTCGAAAAGAGCCGGTATCCCTGGAAATCCTTCTCGGATCTTGTGTAGAGGAGCAAAGCCGCGAACATCGCCCAGTAGACAATCGTGGTGGCCCAGCCGCAGCCGCGCACGCCGAGAGCCGGAAAGCCGGCTTTGCCGAACATGAGCACATAATTGGCTACGACGTTCAAGGCAACGCCGCCCGCAGCACTAACGGTGACGACGCGCGGCCGCGACACCGCTTCCACAAAGGCCCGCAAGGCGCCGAACCAGAGCAAGGGCAAGCTACCCCAGCTGACAGCGTTGAGATAGCCCGCGCTGAGCTCAACCGTCCTCGGGTCCTGCCCGATCAAGAGGAGGACGTCGGGCGCCCCGCGAACCACCAGAAAACAGGGGATCGCCAACACGGTCGCCATCCACAAGCCCTGACGCAAGGAGCGTCCGATGGCCTTGGGGCGCCCGGCGCCAAAGGCCTGGGAAACCATCGGGCCGGTGGCCAACAGGAATCCAAGAAGCGTCACCGTTACGGGAAAGAAGACGGAGTTACCCAGAGAAACCGAGGCCAACTCCCGGTTCCCCAGGCGGCCCACCATCAATGTGTCGACGAACGTCATCGAGGTCTGGGACAACTGGACGAGAACCACGGGAACTCCCAAGCGGAGCGTTTCTCGGATCTGATTCCACACCACAGACAGTTTCGAACGTTGAGTGCCTAAAGTCGAATCGTGCGGCTCGAAATTCGGCCATGAGACAGCGGCGGGGACTTGAACTTCCCGGCTCCGGGCGAAAGACTCTCCTTCCATGCGTCGGCCGGAAACGCGATCTTTGGATCAGAGATACGTCCATTGGCGCGAGGAGCGTCTGGTGGCGCGCCTGCTCCGTGAACACGGATTGACGAAGAGCAGGATTCTGGATGTGCCTTGCGGGTATGGTCGCTTCTGGCCCCTCTTTCGCCGTTTGGATGTTCAACCCGTCGGCGTGGAACTCGATCGGGGGAGCATGGGGCTCGGGGGGCTGGGGCGCGAAGCTGCCGGTCATGCGGTTTGTGCCGACGCGTTTCTGCTTCCCTTTCCGGACGATTGCTTCGACTGCGTGTTCTGCGTGCGGTTCCTTCATCTGAATCACAGCGACTCGGATCGTGCCCGAATTCTGGCGGAGTTGAAGCGGGTCTCCCGGCGATTCCTGCTCATCAGCGTCTACCGGCCCACGCCCCTCCATAAGCTGGCCCGATTCTGGAACAGCACTCCCGGTCGAGTACGCACGATCTCGGATGGGCAGTGGGCGGCTCTGCTGCAAAAGTCCAATCTGCGGTTGCTGGCCGTCCATCCCTTGCACCGTTTCTTTCACATGCAGACCCTGATCATGCTCGGCAAGGCGTAGGTAGGGCCGCCTCGGGTGCGTTTCTGGCCTATAATCCGATTTCGTGAAAGGTCGAATCGATAACGTCGGATTGATCGCGACCGCGCTTGTCGCTGCCCTGGCGTTGGGACTTCTCGCTCCCACGCAAGTGCGTGCCAAGAAAGAGTTCTTCGAGGCGGCGCGAAAAAAGTACGGCAAGCAGATCAAGGGCTGCAAGCACTGCCACGTCAAGGTGCTGCCCAGCGAAGACAGCCACGAACTCAATCCCCGGGGGAGCTGGCTCCAGCAACGCAAGAACAAGCGCAAAAGCGAGACCGTCGACATCACCTGGCTGGAAGATTATCCGGAGCCAACCCCCTCGTCCCCCCCGACCCGGGAGTGAGCTCCAATTTTTTTCTCGGGGCGTCAAGCGACCGACGGTGACGCTGGTGGATTGACGGCCAAGCTTCAGCTCCGATCCTCGCCGAGAGCCTCGCGATTCTCTCTCGAAGTGTAGTAGGCCATTTATTCTCAACTAGTTATGGGTTCATCGGATCTCGACAAGAGCCTCAGGATCCGGTTGGTACCGACCTTGCGAGTAGCTTCTTCGCGAAGACAGGGTTCTATCCCCGGATTACCGGGTTCCCCTGTCTCTAGGAGTTTATTTATGGCTGGCCGCTTGACCAACGGCAACGGAAACGGAAGTCACCCAAACGGAAACGGCGCACCCGGAAGGGGAGCGGATCTCGAGTTGCTGTTCATCGATGATCGGTGGATTCACCGCTTTGCCTCTCGTACCTTGTCCGGCTTTAAGATCACCCGCGCCGAGAACTGGCTCGAAGCCAAATCTCTTCTCGAAAAAGGGACAGCCGCACCTCGAATCGCCTTTCTCGAGCCCTGCTCTGACAGCGATTCCTCGCTGGCGGACCAGATCGAGGGTCTCGGGGTGGCCGAATCTTTCCCGATCGTAGTCTTTTCGGTGCGGCGCGAGCCGGAAGCGATCGTCGAGGCGACTCGCCAGGGTGTGATCGAATACCTCCCCAAGCCTGCCACCGCAGAACAACTTCAAGAGCTTGTCGAACGTCTGTTGAACGAAGACGTGGCCGAGCGTCAACGGCCGGCCCGCAAACCCGTCAACGGCAACGGACACCACAACGGCAACGGATTCCTACTGGTGGGCGAGCCGTTGCGCCGAATCCAAGACTTGGCCGATCAGATCGCCAACTCCAGGGTTCCGGTGCTGGTCGAAGGTGAAAGCGGAGTGGGGAAGGAGGTGGTGGCTCGTCTGCTGCATCGGCGTTCCAAGCTGGCCGAGGCGCCTTTTGTAAAGGTCAATTGCGCCGCGCTGCCGGTCGACCTGATCGAGAGCGAGCTCTTCGGGCACACCAGAGGGGCCTTTACGGGGGCACACGAGGAGCGCGCCGGAAAGTTCTTGGTTGCCCACAAAGGAACGCTCTTTTTGGACGAGATCGGTGAATTCCCCACGGCAACCCAAGCCAAGCTCCTTCAGGTGCTGCAGGATGGTCACTTCACGCCGCTGGGCAAGGACGAAGAAATCGCCGTCGAAGTTCGAGTCATCGCCGCCACCAATCGAGATTTGCGCCGGGCCGTGGAAAAAGGTGAATTTCGCGAGGACCTCTTCTACCGCTTGAACGTGATTCGCGTCCAGGTCCCCCCTTTGCGGGAGCGTCCTGACGAAATCGAGACCTTCGCCCGTTATTTCGTTGAAAAGTTCTGCAAGGAACTGAGCATCACGCCGCCTCAGCTGCCCGACACCTTGGTGGGGGCATTCCTCGACTATCAGTGGCCCGGCAACGTCCGCGAGTTGGAGAACCTGGTGCGCCGCTTCATCCTGCTGCAGAACCCGTCGCAGATCGAGGACGAGCTGAGAGCGCGGCAGCCCCGGGAAGCAGAGCGGCAAGGTCCCGTGGTGGAGGGCGGATACGGAACCAGTCTCAAAGCAGTCGGCAAACAGGCCGCGGCACACGCCGAGCAGAATCTGATCGTCCGCACCCTGCGCGAAACCAGTGGCAACAAATGGCAGGCCGCCAAGAAGTTGGGCGTGAGCTACAAGACTCTCTTGACGCGCATCGAATCCTACGGCATTAAGTATGGCGGCAAGATCGAGGCCGTGGGATAAGCTCGTCTTCTTCTTTGCGCCCTCCGCGGCTGCCGCCGATCAACCCACCAGCCCTTTCTGCCCGATCCCCCCGATCCCCCCGATCCCCCCGATC
>JBFGHF010000295.1:0-5593 GCA_041578355.1 Acidobacteriota bacterium | reverse complement strand
TATGGATCTGACAAGGGAGCAGGGGATTGCGCGCGGGGATGAAAGATGATGGTCTTCAGCCGTCCCTCTGGGACTCCAGATTTGAACAAACGGTATTCGAACCCACCGCTGAAGCGGTGGGCTATTTTCAGCCCGTCCCGCCGGGACGGGAAACGGCGCCACCCCATCAAGCTCGTCTCTTCCGGCCTGGATGCGCTTCAGGCCGGCGTCAAGGGGAAACTGGCCAGCTTTTGGTACTCGGCGCCGCTGGGCTTGAGAATGCTTCGGTAAAGGTGGAACTCCTCGACCGAAACTGACCCAGCTTGTTGCTGCTTGCCCTCTTCCCGCAAATAACGCAGCAGTTCCTTGTGGTTACGTGTCGATTTGAGCCGCATCAGGGTCAGGTGGGGGTGATACTGGCGCTTTTCGGGGCTGAAGCCGATTTCCCCGAGGCCAGCCTCCACACGGGCCTGCAAATCCGTCAGCACATCATTCGCCTCCACGCCCGCCCAGATCACCCGAGGGCGCGCCGCGTGGGGAAAGACGCCGACACCTCGAACCCGCAGCTCAAAGGCTCTGACGCGCTCTCCGCAGCTGCGGAGAGCGTCGTTAACGGGAGGGATCTGGTCCTCGTCGATGTTTCCCAGGAACTTCAGTGTCAGGTGCAGTCCCCCGACGTTGGCGGTTCGTCCGTGCAAGTCGAGCGATTCGAGTTGACGAGCGGTTTTCTCCAGGTTTTCCCTTACCGATTCCGGGAGGTCGATGGCGACGAAAGCTCGGATCAAATCAGGTGTCTCCTCAGCAAGTCGAGCGAGAGCCGGGCCGAGCGAAGCCGAACCGTCTCGCGGCCTCCGGGTAGCCGCTTTTCCCAGACCTTCGGTTCGGTCCCGTCGAACAGCCCCAGAAAGATCGTTCCCAAGGGCTTTTCCAGCGAGCCGCCCTCGGGTCCCGCGATCCCGGTGATGGAGAGCCCGATATCGGCGCCGGTCGATTCGCAGATTCCGCGGGCCATCCGAGCCGCGACTCTTTGGCTGACGGCGCCGAACTCCTCCAAGTCTCGAGGAGAGACGTCCAACCACTTGGTCTTGAGGGCGTTGGCATAACTGACGACTCCTCCCAGGTAGTACTCGGAACTGCCGGGCACGTCGGTGACCAGTTTGGAGAGCAGGCCCCCGGTGCACGATTCGGCTGTGGCCAGGCACAGTTTCTTTTCCCGGAGAAGCGTCCCGACCACCGATTCCAGTTCATCAGGTCCATCGGCGAAAATTGATTTACCGAAGTCCTTCTTGATCTCCGCCGTCAAGTCGTCCAGCCGGGACTCGGCGAGAGAGATAGCGTCCTCACCCCCCCAGAAAAAGAAAAGGTCGATCACGCCGGGGGACGAGAGGATGGTCGTCTCCACCTCCGGGTATTGCTTGTAGATCGGCTCGGCGCGAGCGTCGACGGCGGACTCGGCCATCGAAGCCACTCTCAGCTGGCGAGAGGGTCGCACTCGGACAGGGAAGTGTTCTCGAATCAAGGGAACCACCTTCTCCACGACCATCGGTTTGAGTTCACGGGGGGGGCCGGGAAGAAGGAAAACCAGACTGTCCCCTTTTTTCAGGAAGAGGCCGGGCGCCGTGCCTCGGGGGTTCCGAAGAACGGTGGCGCCTTGCGGAACGAGGGCTTGACGACGGTTGTTTTCGGTCATTCGGTAGCCGAATCTCTCGTACAGCTTCTCCAAATGCTCGATCACGCCGGCGTCGAGTTCGAGACGCAAGCCGAGTGCCGCCGACACGCCTTCCCGCGTTACGTCGTCCGAAGTGGGTCCGAGCCCCCCGCTCAGGATGACGATCTGCACCTCCTGCAGGCTGGCCAGCAGCGTTTGGGCGATCAGATCCTCGTCGTCCCCGACGACGACCTTTCGGCGGACGGAAATGCCCAGAGCATTCAACTGCGAGGTGACGAACAGAGAGTTGGTCTCGGTTCGGAACTCGGTGAGCATCTCCGCCCCCACGGCAATCATGTCCGCCTGTACCGTTGAGGGATGTCCGCGCATGTGTTCCTACCAAGCCAATCCGATGAAGCGATCGATCAGGAAGAGGAGGGCCCCCGCATAGAATCCGGCGATCCAGTCGTCGGCCATGATCCCCCATCCCCCCGGAAGCCGCTCACTGGCGCGGGCGGGAAAGGGCTTGACGATATCGAAGATTCGGAAGAGCAAGAAGCCGCAAAGGAGCGGGATGGGTGCGGCCGGCAGCCAGATCAGGGTCATGAATTGCCCCGCGATCTCATCGATGACCACGATCGAGGGATCGCTGTCACCGACGTGGCTCGCCACGCTCGACGCACTGACGACCCCGGCCACGCTGCTCACCGCCAGTCCCGACCAAAGTCCGATTCGGTACCATTCCGGGAGAGTCAAGAAGAGGACGACCGCCAGGGCCGCCGCCAGCACAGATCCCCAGGTGCCGGGGGCGATCGGCAGGTAACCGGCGCCGAAACCGGTGGCGATCCAGGTGGCGAAACGGGAGCGGCTCATTCCCGGTCTTGGCCGCCTTCCTGGTCGTGCGTCGCGTCCTGTGAAAGATCGACCTTTTCTCCCGCCACGCGATAGCTGCCACTGAGCCACTCTCCGAGGTCGATCAAGCGGCAGCGGCGGCTGCAAAACGGGAAGTGCTCCGAGCGGCGAGCCACCCGTTTCCGGCAATTGGGGCAGAGAAGGGCCCTGTTGGCTTTCATGGCGCCAAAACACCCACCAAGTCGTATTCGTGTGCTTCTTGGACGGTCAAGGGACGAATTTCGCCCGGGCGGGTCCGTTCGGTGACTCCGTCGGTTACGTAGACCACGCCGTCTATATCGGGAGCTTGGGTTGACAAGCGGCCCTCCCAAAAGAGGTCGCTCTCTCGTGCGGGACCCTGCAGCAGCACCGGCATCGTCTTGCCCACGAGCCGTTGGTTCCGCTGCCGAGAGATCTGGCCCTGGAGTTTCATCACGCGGGTTTGTCTCTCCTGCTTGACCTGATCGGGCACCTTGCCGGGGAGGTGATGCGAGGCGGCCTCTTCTTCGTCGGAATAGGTGAACACCCCCAAGCGATCGAACTGTGCCTCTGCTACGAACTCCATCAACTCGGCAAAATCCGCGTCCGATTCGCCGGGGAAGCCGACGATCATCGTGGTGCGGATCACCACCTCGGGGACCGTCGCGCGGATCCGCTCGACCAAACGGGTGAGAGAGCCGCGGTTGCCGCCGCGCTTCATGTCCTTGAGCACGCTTCTCGAAGCGTGCTGGAGCGGCAAGTCGATGTATTTGCAGGCGTTGGGTGTCTCGGCGATCGCTTCCAAGAGGGGGGCCGAAACGTGATTGGGATAGGCGTAGAGAAAGCGGACCCATTCGAGACCGTCGGTTTCGCCCAAGCTTCGGATCAGGTCGGCCAGTCCCCGTCGGTTGCCCATGTCCCAGCCGTACATGGTCGTGTCTTGGCCGACCAGGTTGATTTCCTTGACGCCGTTTGCCGCCAAACGTCGGGCTTCGGCGAGGACGGACCGGGGCGGCCGGCTTCGAAACCCGCCCCGCATCTGGGGAATCACGCAGAAAGTGCACGGGTGATCGCATCCCTCGGCGATCTTGATGTAGGCGCTGTAGGAGGGAGTGGTCAGGGTGCGGGGATCTTCGTCGTTGTAGAGGTAGAGCTCGCGTTTCTCGTAGTGAGGCACCGTGGGCGGCAGGTCGCTGCAAGCCTCGAGGATGCGCGGGATCTCGTTGGTCCCGATGACAGCGTCCACCTCGGGGATTTCCTTGCGTATCTGGTCGCGGTAACGCTCCACCAGACAACCCGCCACGATGAGGCGCTTGCATCGGCCGGAGTTCTTCTCCTCGGCCATCTCCAGGATCGTATCGACCGATTCCTGCCTGGCGCTTTCGATGAAGCCGCAGGTGTTGACGACCAGGATTTCTGCCTCGCCGGGGGAAGAGGTAAGCTGATGCCCGTTCTTGGAAAGAAGGCCCAGCATGACCTCGCTGTCGACAAGGTTCTTGGGACACCCGAGACTGACGAATCCGACTTTGGCCATAGGGAAGCTCTCGAAACCGCTTATTATACCGTTCTCAAACGCTCACTAGTCTCCATCTGCGTGGGACGACCCGCCAGCAACCCGTTTTTCGAGTCGCCGGAGCGAGGTTGCGGGGGACTTGGAGTGGACGAAACAACCGAGGAGAACCCGTTTGCAGGGCGCCCCGATGCGGGACAAGCCGAGTTCGATTGGCGAGCCACCCGGCCAGGTCGGAGAGTGCCCACGCTCTGGGCTTTTCTTGACTTGCCGGTGCCATTCCAGATAGAAGGGAGTGGCTGTCTTAGCCCTTTTTATGCGGAGCCGAGTCGGATGACCTCCGGGTTCGGCTGCCCAGCTCACGGAGGTAGTCATCATGTCGATCGTCAAAGTCATTGAAGTCATTGCTGAGTCGGAGAAAAGCTGGGAGGATGCGGCTCAGAACGCCGTGAATGAGGCGTCCCAGACGGTGCGGGAGATCCTGCAGGTCGACCTCAACCATCTTCAGGCAATCGTGCAGAAGAATCGAATCGTAAAGTACCGTGTCAATTGCAAGGTCTCGTTTTTGGTCCAACATTGAGCTCTGATTGATGAACGCTCAGCCTGACAGGGCGGCCGACTCCGGCTTTCGAGTGGCTTTCCGCCACTTTCAAAGCAATTGGGATTCCTGGGAGGACCTCTTCCAGAAGGCCGCCCGGTTTGCCAGCAAAGTCGGCCCCGAACGGCTGATTTCCATCACCCACTCCGAGGACCAGAATGACGGAGTGGTCACAGTCTGGTACTGGGATGAGCGCTAACGCCGCTTAGCCAGGCTGGGTGGCTACCTGGCGCCAAGAACGCCCCTCCGAGCGGCGGCCGAAGAGTTCGGGGTGGAGGATCTCCGCTAGAATCTCCAACCCGTCGACGATGCGGGGGCCCGGCCGGTTGAAGAAAGATGACCCGTCAACCATGAAAAGGCGCCCTTCGCCTACCGCCGAAAGACCGTCCCGAGGGCCGGGAAGCCGGCTGCGATGAAGTTGGCGTGTCGTTTCATCGAGACCGAAGCCGCAGGGCATGAAGACGATGATTGCGGGATCTTTGTCGGTGATGTCGGTCCATTCCACTTGAAAAGACGGGTGTCCCTGCTTGCCCAGGATGTCTTCTCCGCCCGCCAGCTTGATCATCTCGGGAACCCAATGTCCGCCGGCAAAGGGAGGATCGATCCACTCCATGGCGAAGACGGTGGGCCGGGTTCGCGCCTGGGCGCTTCGGCTGGAAACGGCGTCGATGCGCTCCTGCAGTTGCTTGGTCAGTTTTTCAGCGGCTTTTTCGGCGCCGCTGAAGCGCCCCACTTCACGGATCGTTTCGAGAATCCCGGAAAGCGAGTCGGGCTCGAGGGAGAGGATCTGCTGGTCCCCTTCGACGACCCGCACCGCTTCCCTGACGGTCTTGTAGGACACCGCACAAACGTCGCAGAGCTCCTGGGTCAGGATCAGGTCGGGGCTGAGCTTTTCGAGGAGCCGCTGGTCGAGATGATAGATGCTGCTGCCGCTGTGCACCGAAGCGGAGATGTGCCGATGAATCTCGCGGCTGTCGCTTCCGCTGTG
>JBFGHF010000294.1:0-5613 GCA_041578355.1 Acidobacteriota bacterium | reverse complement strand
GGTAGCGCAGATGAGGACGGCATCGTCCGCTTCAACGATCTTCCGCCCAAAGGCGAAGCGCCCAGTTGTTCATGGGAGCGTTTCAGCTACGGGCTCTTTGTCAGCGCGGCCGTGGACGGGGACTTCAGCTTCACGCACAGCGGTTGGGACCGCGGAATCGAACCCTGGCGTTTTCAGATCCCCACCGAGTGGGACGATTCGCTTCTCAAAGTCCACAGCGTCCTCGACCGGATGCTCTTCCGGGCCGGCGAAACCGTTCATATGAAACACATGCTTCGAAAAAGAAGCGACGACGGGTTTTCGCGAATTCCACCGTCGGAGGCGCCGGACAAACTCGTGGTCTCTCATCAGGGGAGCGATCAACAGTACGAGCTCCCACTCAAATGGGATGAAAAAGGGATCGCGGAAACTCGCTGGTTGATCCCCCGGGAAGCTCTCCTGGGGAGCTATTCGATCGATCTAGCCAGCGACTCCTCGTCGCCCTGGCAGGGCCAGCGCTGGCAATCGGGATCATTTCGAGTCGAAGAGTTCAGAGTCCCATTGATGCGCGGGACCATCCGCGGCCCGGCCGACGACCTGATCAGTCCCCCGCAAGTCAAGCTGGACGTGACGGTTCAATATCTCAGCGGAGGAGGCGCGGGTGGACTTCCCGTTCGGGCTCGGCATCAGGTCGAGGAAAACCCTTGGGTGGATATCGAAGACTATGAGTCGTACACGTTCACGAACGGTCCCGTGGAAGAGGGTTTGGGGCAGGCCGGAGGCGAGCCTACTGACGCCGGAGGAATTCTGGAGGGCCGCGAGCTGACTCTGGACGAGTCGGGTGCGACGACGGTGACTGTGCAAGACCTGTCCCCGGTCGACAAACCGATGCGGTTGAGGTCGGACATCGAGTTCCGCGACCCCAACGGCGAAGTTCAGACGGTGTCCAGCATCACTCCGATTTGGCCGTCGGCACTTCTGGTGGGCATCAAACAGGACTCCTGGTTCTCGAGCGCCGACGCACTGAAATTCCAGGTGGTGGTGCTCGGCCTCGACCGCAAACCGGTCGCCGGCCAGGAGGTGACGGTCGAGCTCTTCGAGCAGCGGCGCTACTCGCACCGCAAGCGTCTCATCGGGGGATTCTACGCCTACGAGCACCGAACCGAGGTGAAAAAGCAGGCCACTCTTTGCACCGGCAAGACGGACTCCCGAGGCATGCTGCTCTGTGAAGGGGAGACGTCGCTCTCCGGATCGGCCCTCGTGCAAGCCAGAACGACCGACTCGGCCAATCGCGAGTCGGCGGTGAAGACGCATGTCTGGATCGCCGGCGAGGGACGTTGGTGGTTCGCCGCACTGGACCACGACCGGATGGACGTTCTGCCCGAGCGGCCTCGCTACGAACCCGGCGAGACCGCGACCTTGCAGGTGCGAATGCCCTTCGAGCAGGCGACGGCGCTGGTCACCGCGGAAAGAGAGGGAGTCGGCGACGCTTGGGTCGTGGAACTGGACGGCCGGGATCCCGTCGTCGAGATCCCGCTGAAGCGCGCCTACGCCCCCAATGTCTACATCTCGGTGCTGGCCGTGCGGGGCCGGGTGGCGACGCCGGCCGCCACGGCCATCGTGGATTTGGCGCGGCCTTCCTACAAGCTGGGAATCGCCAACCTCCAGGTGGGCTGGAAAGAGCATCAACTCGAGGTTCGCGTCTCGACCGATCGCCGGGTCTATCGGGTCCGAGAGACGGCGGAGGTGGAGATCGAAGTCCGCGGACCGAACGGCGGCGCTCCTCCGGCCGGGAGCGAAATCGCCGTCGCCGCCGTCGACGAAGGACTCCTCGATCTGATGCCCAATACGAGCTGGAATCTGCTCGAATCGATGATGGGTCAGCGGTCCTACGGGGTGGCCACGTCGACCGCCCAAATGCATGTTGTCGGGAAAAGGCATTTCGGGCTCAAGGCCCTGCCCCAGGGTGGAGGTGGAGGACGCCAGTCCACGCGCGAGATGTTCGACACCCTCCTGCTTTGGGAGGGCCGCGTGCCGCTCGACGCCGCGGGGCGGGCCACGGTCCGGATCCCCCTCAACGATTCTCTGACAAGCTTCCGCATCGAGGCCGTCGCCAACGCGGATCTGGATCTCTTCGGCACGGGCAGCACCACCATTCGAAGCACCCAGGACCTGATGATCCTGGCGGGGTTGCCCCCTGTCATCCGGCAGGGAGACCGCTTTCGCGCAGGCTTCACGGTCCGAAACGCTTCGGAGCGGCAGTTTCGTGTCGCGATCAAAGGCAGTACAAAACCGCTCAAAGCTCGATTCGGACCCGAACAGATTCTTCTTCAGCCCGGGACCTCGCGGGAATTCGGCTGGGAGATTACGATTCCCGAGAACGCCGGGCCCGATCTCGAGTATGAGTTGGCGGCCTCCGCCGACACCGGCGCAATGGACGTGATCCGCATCAGACAGCGAATCGAGCCCGCCTTGGAGACGCGCACAGTCCAAGCGACATTGCAACAGCTGCGCCAACCGTTGAATTTGAACGTCGCCCCCCCTGCACGCTCCCTTCCGGGCAAAGGAGGGGTGCGTCTCGCCTTTCGTTCGTCGCTGGTGGCGGGTCTGGACACGGTGCGCCACTACATGCGCACCTATCCCTATTCCTGCCTCGAGCAAAAGGTCTCCCGGGCCGTGGCTCTCAACGACACGCAAGCTTGGGAACAGCTGATGGAGCTACTCCCTTCCCACATCGACGGATTCGGACTGCTCCAATACTTCCCCGGGATGAGGCACGGAAGCACCGCACTGTCTTCCTACGTCCTGGCCGTCGCCCATGAAAGAAAATGGGAGATCCCGGAGTTCACCCGCCAGAGGGTTCTCGATGCCCTCGAGCAGTTCGTGGACGGGCGCCTCCACTCTCGATCCTCCCTGTCGGCCGCCGACCTGGTATTGCGAAAGCTTTCGGCGCTGGAGGCACTTTCCCGCTACGGGCGGGTCACACCGAAACTGGTGTCGACGATTCCCGTGCAGCCGAATCTGTGGCCTACTTCGTCGGTCATCGAGTGGCTCAATGTACTGCGGCGCAGGCGAGATCTCCCCGATCATGCCATGCGTCTCCGAAACGCCGAACAGATTCTCAGATCGCGTCTTCACTTCGAAGGCACCGTGATGGGCTTCTCCAGCGAGGAACGGGATCGCCTCTGGTGGCTGATGGTGTCGAGCGACGGCAACGCGGCCCGGCTGATCCTGTCGCTGCTGGAATCCGGAGACTGGACGGAGGATCTGCCCCGAATGATGGAGGGCGCTCTGCAACGCCGAAGGGCGGGCCGTTGGGATCTCACGACTTCGAACGCCTGGGGCACCCTGGCGGTGGAGAAATTCGCCGCTCGCTTCGAGTCGGAGCCGGTGACGGGTCGAAGCCGTGCGGCCTACGGGGGCCGCAACCAACGAGTCGACTGGCTGGCTCAACCGACGGGCGGGGAGATCGATTTCCCCTGGCGCAGACGAATGGCGCCGGTCCGGATCAGACATCGGGGAGAAGGAAGTCCCTGGGTGACCGTCGAGAGCAGGGCCGCGATTCCGATCGAGCAACCTGTCGCCCGGGGTTTTCGAATCGAGAAAAGCGTGCAGCCGATTGTGCAGCGGGAAGCGGGCCGCTGGAGCGTCGGAGATGTCGCCCGGATCGAGCTCCGGCTCGAGTCCCAGGCCAACATGACATGGGTTGTGGTGGACGACCCCATACCCGCCGGCAGTTCGATCCTGGGGAGCGGCCTGGGCCGCGACTCGGCATTGCTGTCGCGCGACGATTCCCGGCCGCCATGGTGGAACCCGACCTTCGAGGAACGCTCCTTCGAAGGATTTCGCGCCTATTACGATTATCTTCCCAAGGGCTCCTGGGTGGTCCGGTACACGGTTCGATTCAACAACGCCGGCTCCTTTCAGATTCCGCCCACCCGGGTGGAAGCCATGTACCACCCTGAAATGCACGGGGAGGCGCCCAATCCGGAGATCCGCATCCAGCCATGAAGAGATACGGCTTCATCGCAGTCTCGGTCGGACTACTCCTGACCGTTTTGATCACGCTGACCGGGAGCCGGCGCAGTGTTTTCCCCCGATTCGATGCGGTTCGGGATGCCTTCCAGGCGTCCGACAGAATCCTGCTCGACCGTCATGGCGAAGTGATTCACGAAATGCGCGTCGACCCGGAGGGCCGGCGCCTGGACTGGACCCCGCTGGAACGGATCTCTCCGGCCTTACTCCGATCCGTCCTCTTGGCGGAGGATCGGCGCTTTTATCAGCACGGCGGAGTGGACTGGCGAGCCGTGGCCGGGGCGCTCGGCTCAGCGATTCTCTCACGACGTCCACGGGGTGCGAGCACGATTTCCATGCAAACCGCTTCCCTGCTCCAACCCAGCCTACAATCGAGCGGATCGCGAAGATCGGTCTGGGAGAAATGGTGCCAAATGCGGGGGGCCCAGGATCTCGAGCGATCCTGGAGCAAAAAGCAGATACTCGAGGCCTACCTGAATTTGATCTCCTTCCGCGGTGAGCTGCAAGGGATCTCCGCCGCTGCTCGAGGGCTCTACGGCCGGGACGCTCACGGGCTCGAAATCCCCCAAGCCCTCACGCTGGCTTCTCTGATTCGTTCACCCAACGCCTCGCCGGACCGGGTCCTGGAGAGGGCCGCCTGGCTGGGCCGGTCGATGGACCTGGAGGTCGATCCTGCCAGTCTCAAACACGCCACTCTAGCGCTGGAGCACCCCTACCATGTTCAGCCCCGAGCCGACGCGGCCCCGCACGTCGCTCGCCGGCTGCTGAACTCCGATCCCTCAGAGGGCTATCCAAGTCGCGTGAGTTCGACTCTACACGGCAGACTTCAGGATTACACCATGCAAGCCCTTCGCCAGAGGCTGCTGGAAGGTCGGTCGAGCAATCTCAAGGACGGAGCGGTCCTGGTGGCGGACAATCGAAGCGGGGAGGTTCTGTCCTACGTGGGCAACGGCGGAAGCCTTTCCAGTGCGCCCTTCGTGGACGGCGTCAGAGCCCTCCGCCAAGCGGGCTCGACGCTCAAGCCCTTTCTCTACGCCCGAGCCTTGGAACGGAGGCTGATCACCGCCGCCAGCCTGCTCGACGACAGCCCTTTGGACATCGCCGTGGAAGGGGGACTCTACCGCCCCGGAAATTACGACGATCGTTTTCGCGGTCCGGTAACGGTCCGCGAAGCGCTGGCCTCCTCGCTCAACATTCCGGCGGTCCGCCTGCTGAATCTAGTCGGCGTGGACGACTTTCTGTCCACCCTGCGGAACTTCGGATTCCGCGAGTTGCACCGCCCCGACCACTACGGACCATCTCTGGCGCTGGGTTCGGCGGACATCAGCCTTTGGGATCTGGTCAACGCCTATCGGACGATCGCCAACCTGGGCCGACAATCGCCTCTTCGGCTTCAGGCAGCCGCGGACCAACCCCGCCACACCCGGGTTTTGGGCGGGGAGGCGGCTTTCTTGATCGCCATGATTCTCTCCGACCGGGAGAGCCGCAGCCTCACCTTCGGCTTGGAGAGTCCCCTCTCCACTCGCTATTGGAGCGCCGTCAAGACCGGCACGAGCAAGGACATGAGGGACAATTGGTGCGTGGGCTTCAGCCAACACT
>JBFGHF010000293.1:0-5623 GCA_041578355.1 Acidobacteriota bacterium | reverse complement strand
TTCACGCTCTTCTCGGTGGCGATGAAGGGTGCGTGCTTCATCATCACCGTGTTGTAGGGATAGGCATGGTTGTACTTGACGCGCAGCATGCAGCGAGCGACTCGATAGAAGGGATCGGCTGGATCTGCACCCAGGTAGGGCCGGTCGGCCGGATTGGCGTCGACGTAGACGTAGTCGCCGTCGTTGATCCCCAGGTCGCGGGCGGCCGCCGGATTGATGTGAAGCTGATGCTCGCCCACGCAAGGGGCTCGGCGGTCGATGCGATAGGGATCTCCGAAATTGGAGTCGTAGAGCATGTGCCAATCCACATTGGACCAGCCGCTGTGGACCCGGTGGCGGGTCTTGGGTGTCAAACAGTAGAACTGGAAGCCCTTCTCCCAGAGGAAGTTCTTGCTTTTCTTGACCTGATCCCAGCCCATCTTGATGTTCCTGACCGTCCTGAGATCCCAGTGCTCCTCGGTGGCGGGAATCCCGTAATCCTCGGGCCTGACGTGGGGATTGCGGCTGACGATGACATTGGGGAGGTAGGGCGTGGCTTCGGGTCCTTCGCGATGAACGATGAAGTTCTCGCCGTACTCGATGGCCTCGGGGATGTCCGAATAAGCCTGCAGGCGGCCCGTGTCCGTGTAGAACGGCTCTCCCGAGTGGATCTGCTCGTGAAAGGGGATGCGAGGGTAGGTCCGGAAGTTGAGCAGCGCGCCGCCGGGAGGGCCGTAACGGCCCGCCATGATGTCCTTCAGGTCGAATCCGGAAGTCGTCGTACAGGTGTCCAGCAGGCGTTGGAGGTAGACGTCGCGAGCGCCCTCCAACTCCAGCTTGAAGTAGTCGCGGAAGCGCTCGTCACCGGTCAAGTCGGAGAGTGCCGAGGCGATTCCCGCCAGGATGCTGAGGTCGTCCCGGCTGTTGAAGACCGGAGGGATGCCGCCCTTCCAAATCTGCAGGAACGGATTGGAGCAACTGGCCGTTACTTCCAGCCCCTCGAACTCCAACCAGGAGTTGGCGGGAAGCGCCACGTCGGCGTATTCGATGGAAGCCGTCATCTGAATGTCCATCGAAACGATCATTTCCACGTTGGGATTGACGTTGCGGATGACTCCGTAGGCCCATTTCGCGTTGTTGATCAGATTGACGTTGTTGAAGATGATGGCTTTGGAAGGGGTCGGCATGTGGGTCTGTCCGGTGAAGCACTTGCGCCCCATCGAGCGCGTGTCCACGATCAGCGCCTGGTCCCCGTGATTCCAGTAGGCCGGTTCTTCGTCCTTGGTGCAGAGCCGGACGCGAACGTCCTTTCCGGGCGCCTGAGGGTCCAACTCGGGATCGAATGGATCTTCAGCTACCCAACCCTTGAACCCGGGACCCGACCAGGAGGAGCCTTGAAATAGCGCCGCCTTGTAGTTGCCCGCCCAGGTGTGGCAACCCGCACCCGGCTTGCCGATGTTGCCCGTCAGCATCAGCGGTAGGTAGGCGGAGCGGTTCATTTCGGTGGCGTGGAACCAGTGGTTGATCCCTTCACCCTGATGGATGGCCACCGGTTGGATGGTGGCGATGTCCTCGGCCAGACGTTCCACCAGATTGCGGGGCGCCGAAGTGATCTCGCAGACCGTATCCAGGTCGTAATCCTTGAGATGCGTCTGGTAAAGGTTCCAGAGGGTGGCTACCGGGACTCGCCGGCCGTCCTGCAGCCGCACGGTCCAGCTTCCTTCGAGGACCGGAACGCCGGGCGTTGCCTGTCCTATCTGATCCCGATTCACCGGGCGGGGAGCGTCCGTTTCGGAGTCCCAGATCACAAAATCACCCAGTTTGTCGTGCTGGCCGGCCGTCAGGCCCTGAATCCTCATCGAAGGCCCGTCCGAAGAGAGGCTGCTTCGGTAGCCGTCAAACAGCTCCGCTGCCCGCAGCCTGCGAAGATTGTCGGTCCGGACCAGCAGGGGAAAATCGGTGAAGCGGCGCACGAACTCCTCGTCGTACTTGTCCCGGTCGATGAGCCACTTGGTGACCCCCAGCCAGAGCGCGGCGTCGGTGGTGGGACGAATCGGGATCCAGTAGTCGGCCTTGGTCGAGGGGGGGCCGTATTCGGGAGCGATGACGACGATCTTCCCGCCGCGCTCCATGCACTCGATGAACCAGTGGGAGTCGGGCAGCTTGTTCTCGACCAGGTTCTTGCCGTCCATTATGATGAGCTTGGAAAAGCGCAGATCGTTGAAATCGCAATCCGAGGTCTGCAGCCCGTGGACCCACGGATGTCCGGGCGCCTGATCTCCGTGCCAGGTGTAGTTGGACCAGTTGCGGCCCCCCCTCGCCTCAGCGGGTCCCACTCCTCGAATGAGCCCGTCGAGAATCGCCATGCTGTTGTTGAGGCGGTACATGCCGTATTTGCCGAGGACTCCCAGAAGTCCCATCCCGCCCCTCATCTTCAGACAACGGGTGCCTGCGCCTCCCATGGCTTCGACCATTTCGGGCTGGTAGCCTTGGGCCAGCAGCCGCTGTTTGCCCTCCTCTCCGCTGTACCGTTCGGCGATCGCGTAGAGCGCCTTGGCGATGCTCGAGAGTGCTTCCTCCCAGCTGATCTGGATGAACTCGTCCTGACCGCGTGCATCGAACAGGAAGCGGCTCTTCCCCTCCGCGGTCAACTCGGGGCATCCCGCTTCGACCCAGGCCTTCCAACCGCGGCGCACGATGGGGTGGCGCAGTCGGTAGGGGCCGTAGAGGACCCGATGAAAGGTGTAGCCCTTGGCGCACTGGCGGGGGTTCCAGTTGACGGTGGCCTTGTTGCCGTAGAGGTCCGCGTAGTCCTGGTAATCGTAGGTGGAGCCTGCCCGGGTCACGATTCCGTCGCGGACATAGGCGCGCACGCGGCAAGCGTGAGTGTCGTTGGGAGAGCAGACCCAGTCGAACCACGAATCGTAACGGTACTGATCGCGGTAGATTCGCTCCCAATCGCGCTCCACGCGGCGCGCCAGCGGGTTGTCCTCTTCCACAATGGGCTGGAGAAGGCGGCAGGAAAGACTCGAAGCGAGAAGACCGCTGCCGGTCCCCCAGCCGACGCGGCGCAAGAAATCCCGGCGGTCCAGATTGGAGGAATGCTTGTTTTTGGCCATGGCCGGCCTCTCCTCTCAACGTTGAATGTGAAGCTCTTGCCAGATGGTCACCGACTTTTTGCCGTCGCGGTCTCCGGCGTTACCATCCCAAACGGCGAAGGCCACAGGTGCCGTCTGGCCCGGCCTCAGTGACACCATCGACTCGGAATCGCCCGCCAAGGCTCTGCGGAAGACGACCCGGTAGGAGGCCACCGAGTAAACGCCGATGGCCTCGACCCGTTGATCGACAAGCGGCCGAGCCTTGAGCGTACCCATCCCTCCGGCCACCAGATCTTCCACGGGGCTCCTGCGCGTCGGATCCGAAACGATGTTGCCCGCGCCCCATCCGGTGACGAAATCGGGGTCGGAAGAGAGCGTCAGGGCGTTTCGCGTGGGTTGTTCGAGGGCGGACCGCAACAGGTTGGGGTAGGAGTCGATTCCGATGTTGGGATAGATCTTGTCAAGGTCCTGGAAGACGGGCTCCAGGTCCGCCTGGCGTTCGGACTTCCACATCCAGAGGTTGACTGGCGACGCGGCTTCTCCCATGCCGAAAAAGGGCGGGTTGGGATCGAGGGCGAACTGAATGGCGGCGGCATCCCGGAAGTCCTGCGGGCGCAAAGCCGTGTGGTCGTGAGTCGCGTCGGGCCAAGTGAGCTGAATGGCCAGCTCCTTGCCGTCGTGCAGCGCTTGAACGGTGGCCTCTTCAGGGCGGTCATCGCGCCACCAGAGCGGCATCAGGTGGAGATTCACCGAGGGCGCGTTGCGCCACAGACTCGAGTCGGGGTGATCGGGTAGCTCTTCAACCCTCCGCGCCACTACGCGAAAGCGCTTCATCTCCATTCTGGATCGCTGTTCGTCGCTCGACATCTCCCGCACATAGTGGACGAGATGCCAGATGTCGTCGCCGTAAGGTTCGGTGTGGGAAGGCATCGGCGAACCGGGCAACCCGCCCGCGATCCGGTAGTACACCTGTTCGGGCTCGGGGCTGCCCTTGAAGACTCCGGCGGTCAAATCGCGAGGTCTGACCGGGAAGCCTTCCGCGTCCACCTGTTTCTCCCCGTCCCCTTTGCCGGTGGCGCCGTGACAGCCTGCACACAGCGTGGTGAACAGCCGATGGGCCCTCTCCTTGGCCTGTGCGTCGTATGGGGGTTCCGGAGGAACTTCGATTCGACCGGTTGGCTTGGAGACCCCGGTCCCCGGCTGGCGGTCTGGTCCCAGCTCCAAGGGAAACTTTGCGAACGACTTGATGTAATGGACCAGCCCCCAGCGCGTCCTCTCGGGCAGATGCGACCAGGCGGGCATGGCGGAACCCGGCATTCCGCGCGAAATGGAGCGAAAGAGATCCTCGTCTGTGGGTATGAACTCCCAAGTCGAGACCAAGCGATAGCGGGCCTGCAAGAAATCGCGAGGCTTCGGATAGAGGAGATAGGCCGCCTCGCCCCGGCTGTCGCCGTGCTCGCCGTGACAAGTGAGGCACTGGCGCTGATACGTGCGACGTCCCAGGTCGAGCAACTCCGGGGTTGCCGCCAGCTGCTGCGAAGGCGTGATCGACTGGTCCGAGACGGCCGGCTCGGAAGCCCTCGTACATGCCGTGCCAAGAACTCCCGTGAGAGTCCAAGCCCCCAAAACCAGGGCCTTCCATGAGGCGCTCATTTTCTTCCCCCGTTGCCCGCTACGCCCCCGTCTCTTCGGTGCCGGATCCGATGGAAAGGGTGACGAGGTCGCGCGACTTCAACCAAGCGAGCTTTGGCTCCATGCCCTTGCTCAACGCCGCAACGTTGCGTTGTTCCAATCCTTCGAGCACGATCTGCTTGGCCTGCTTCCACTCTTCGTGGAAAGGGCAGGGATGGTCGTCGCTGCAGCCGGGGAACCCCAGCAAGCAACCATCCAGGACGCCCAAGCCATCGACCGCTTGAATCACATCGAGAAGAGAGATCGTCTTCGGAGAGCGAGCCAGGCGAAACCCTCCCGTCTTGCCCTTTTGTGAGGAGACCAGTCCGCGGCGTGTGAGGGCTTGCAAGACCTTGCCGAGAAAGTGGGGTGGGATGTCGAGGTCGGCCGAGATCTGACGCTGCAGGATTGCTTCTCCTCGCGACCGGGAGCCCAAATACAACACCGCCTGAAGCGCGTATTCGCAGGCCCGACTGAAGAGGATCGCCATACTTCGGATTATCAGACCTGTTAATCCGATTGTCAAGAGGAGGTTGGATGAGGTCCCAAAAAAAGGCCGGTTGGTCTATTTTTCGTGGGCGTCAGGCCCCAACTTTACTTCGGGCGTGGTCGAACTGAGAGCCCGGGTCCTATGCGCGCCAGATAGACTTGCTCCGTGCTCGAGGTTAGGCAATTTGTCGAGAAGCCCAGGACGCCTCCATCGTGACTGATATTCAGTCCCGGAAGGTAATCGCAGTCGCCGGCACCGACTTTGACGGTTGAGCCGTCCTGGTGGGAATAAAAGAAAATGGCCGAGCGCCCGGTTGGCAGCCAGCGTCTGAAAGCTCCAGCCAGCAGTGTTTCACCAGCATAAAAAACGATGGATTCTCCGTCTC
>JBFGHF010000292.1:0-5639 GCA_041578355.1 Acidobacteriota bacterium | reverse complement strand
TTCAGGTGGGCGTTGGCGAATTTCCGGTGGGGGTCGTGCTGTTTCATCAAGGCACGAAAGCGTTCGAAGTGTTCGCCGTGGAGCCGTTCCATGTCGGCGCGGGTGAATGAGGGGTCGTGCTTGCCGAGGTGGGGACGAGCGTCAAGGCCGCGCAGAATCTTCCCGGCTTCGGCGAAGTAGCGTTCGTAGCCCCGGCTGCGGTTGGGAAGCAGCTCCAAATAACAGCTCCTGCGGCCGCGGCCCGGGCTGAGCAGCGAGCGGTCATGACCCGCGGGAGTGAAACGGAGCTCGAAAAAGTTGTAGGGAACCGCAGGATAAAGGGAGCGATAGAGATTTTCGAAAACCCGCCAAGTCTCGAATGCCCTCTCGTAGGGAATCGCGAACTCCAACTCTTCGTGGTAGTGATAGACACTCCGATTGAAGGCCTTGTGACTTTCCAGCACCAGGTCGGTTCCCTTCCGAATCGAGAGCGTGGCCGTGGCCAATCGGGGGAGCGTCCGAGACACAACCAGCAGAGGGCCGAGACTGCTGAGCAGCAGAGCGTCGACCGAGAGCAGGGCGGCTTCGCGTAGATTTCCGAACCGGGAAAGCCTCCGCTCCGTGCGGTTCCAGGTGTTGAGCTGGCATTTTCGGCTGAAGGGGAAGAGAAAAAGGCTGGCGTGTTGATTGTCGGCCAGGATGGAGTCGAGATTCTCCTCGACCCAGGCCAGTGGCTTGACCTCGGTCCTTTGCTCGACGTGAAACGCGTCGACACACTGCAAGGTCGCTTCGATGATGACGCCCACCGCGCCGATGCCGCCCACCGCGGCACGGAAAAGATCCTCTTCGGGTCGGCATTCAATCACATCCCCGAGACCGTTGAGCAATTTGATAGCGACGACGCTCTGGCTGACGAAGCCAATCTCCTTTCCAGTACCGTGGACATCGGTCGACAAGACGCCTGCGATGCTCTGGGCGTCGTGGGAGGGCAGAGCGGCGATGGCCAGTCCCATTCTCGCCAAAATCCGGTTGATATCCCGGACCCGGGTGCCGCCTCGAAAGCAAACCTGCTTTCTATCGAGATCCTCCCAGACGATCCCGGTGTAGTCGTCCAGAGAGAGGAGCAACTGCTCGCTGACCACAGCCGCATTGAAGGAATGCCCGGCGCCAACGCAACGCACCTGATCGGCGGTCTGGACGGCTTCGACAATTTCGGCCTCGTTACCAGGTCTCGCATACTCGGCGGGACGGAAGGCGACCGACCCCAACCAGTTGAGCCAGGTCCCCCTTCGAAAGCGTCCCTCGAGCCAAAGGAGGCGCCCCCCGGATAGGGCATAGAGAACGACGTTGATCGAGGTGAAAAGGAATTGCTTCAAGTTCGACACCGAAGGACCCTGCTCGGCCTTTCACCCTGGCGCTGGAGCGCGAGAACCGGAGCCTCGCGTCTTGGATTGTCTGCACCGGGATTCCAGAGGTATGCTCGATTCTACGCCGCAGGTATTCTCGAAGACAAGGCCCGGCCCGAAAGCATGTCGCAAGCATTGCGTTTGGGAACCCGTGGGCGCGGCCGGCCTGGCGCTACCCGCTGTCGGACTTTACGGCCGACCAGCTGTTGGGAAGCAGATCTGACCATGACGAACAAATGGAAGCACGCGTATACTTGGGCCTCGATTCCCCCATATGGGTGAACAGAAAGAGGCGGTCGGACATCTGGAATGGGTGAAGAGAAACGGAAACCGCCGCTTTGCTGAAAACGAAATCGCAGTGGCCGAGCTCCCAAAGCCCCGCTCCGGCGAGATCGGGTTGGCGGCTCACCTGGCCAAACCGGGAAAAAGGAGAGGGAAATGCGCGCATTGACGATATCCGCCATGCTCTTGCTCTTGAACGCCGGCGCACTGATGGGCGAGGTGTTGAGCAAAGCCGATCACGGTTTCAGCACCCGGAGCGAACTCGCAATCGAGTCCACGCCTCGAAGGGTGTTCTAGGCCCTGGTCAAGAAGGTCGACCACTGGTGGGACAGCTCGCACACCTTCTCCGGCGACGCGGGCAACCTCTCCATCGATCCCCGCCCGGGAGGCTGTTTTTGCGAGCGTCTGAGGAGCCGGAACGGAACAGGCGGAGTGGTGCACATGACGGTGGTCAACATCGAGCCCGACCGGTTGTTGCGCATGCTGGGCGGTTTGGGTCCGCTGCAAGAACACGGGGTGGCTGGATCCCTTACCTTCACTCTAGAGCCGTCGGAGAAAGGTGTTGAATTGGCGGTGACCTACAACGTCTCCGGCTATCACCCCTCGGGCTTGGGTTCCTGGGCCGATGCCGTCGACAGAGTGGTTCGGGAACAGGTGGAAAGGCTCAAACTCTACGTCGAGACGGGACGTGCCCCCGCGGAATGAAGGGGCGAGTCGAAATGCGCCGGGTTGGCCTCAGGGCCGATCGGGAGATCCACGGCGGTGCTTCTCTTGCCGTGACCGATGGCGCAGACGCTTGAGAAAGTCTTCCAGCTTGTCCTGTTGTTCGGGCCTGAGCACCCCTCGGATCTCTCGCATGGTTTCGTGCCGGACCTGACGCAACCGTTGGCGCTGATCCCCCTCGAGACTCTTGACCCTCTGGCGGCTCCGCTCCAGGATGACCCGCATCTCTTTTTCCTGTTCCGAGTCCAAGTCGAGTTGACGAAGCATCCGCTGCAGGAAGCGCTGCTCCCGAGTGGTATCGGGGCCGGGACCGCGGCTGCGATTCACCGTCTCGACAACCCGGTTCTTGACTGCCAAAAAAGAGACCACTGAGCCGAAAATGGCGCCCGTGGCGAAGACCAGAATCACCCAGAGGATCGCTTTAGTACTGCCTTTCAAGGCCGACCTCCTCTAGCGATGCACCGAGATCCAGAATGAAGTCGTCCATGGTGACGTCGACTTCCTGGTCGGAGTCAACCAGCAGTAACGCCAACTCGCCTTCAGCGGGAAGAACATCCTGGGGAGTGATGAAGATTCCGAGCGCCACCACCATGACCAACAATGCGAGGGCGGGCAGCAGGCGCTTGGCGGCTCTACCCAAAAGCAGTGCGAAGGGGGTTTTCTGATCTTTGGCCCGGTGCGCCACCCGCGATGCGAAGTAAGGCGACGGCTCGAGCCGAGGGACGGTGGCGGCCGAACTTCTCAGAAACAGCGCCAACCGATGCTGCTGGCGGCACTCGGCGCAATCCTCGAGGTGCGCTGCGTCCAGGGGATCGCTCGTTTCCCAAGCCGCGAAATCGATGTGCTTCCCTCTCATTTCAGACTCCCTGCCGCTGCCAAATGCGACTCGAGGGCTTTCAAGAGCTTCCCTCGAGAGCGGCTGACCCGAATCCGGACAGCAACCTCCGAGGTGTCCAAGGCGGCTGCAATTTCCGCGTAACTCTGACCTTCGATCTCGCGCAATAGGAAGGCCATCCGGTCCTTGTCTCCCAAATCGCTCATCAATCGCTGCAGCAGGTCGAAAAACTCGGCGGCTCGGGCCTCGGTGAGCGGCTCGCCGGCTTCGAAACGATCGTAGAACCGATCCAGCCGATCCTCCTCCTCGTTGCTGAGCTGGGAGAAGAGCATAGCCTTTTTTCCCCGCCTCCGGCGCAGCTCGTCCAGGCACGTATTCACGGTGATTCTCGAAATCCAAGCCTTGAGTGGCCGCCCGGTGTCGTACTGGGGCAAAGCACGATAGACCTTCAAGAACACCTCCTGCGCCTGGTCCTCCACTTCGTCACGGCTCCCCATATAGTGGTAGACGATATTGAAGACCAGTCGTTCATAGCGGCGCACGATCTCGGCGAATGACTGGGTATCACCTGAGAGCGCCGCTTTGACCAGATCTTCATCCGTTGGGACCATCCCCCAATTGTTATCTACGTGCGCCATTCGTTTTGTTTCATCTTGAACACAATCGCGACTCTACGGCCCGCCGTCCGAGTAACCGCGCGCAGGCGCTGAAAGGGTCATGGCGTAGCGGAACGCCCAATGCCATTCCGGACCCTCCCAATTTAAGCCGGCCCGTTCCGCGAGCCGGGTCAGTTCTTTACGGTGAAATCCCTTTTGGACCGAGAGCGGACCGTCGTTCTGAGCTGTTTTCGACCACGAAAGCAGGCGCGTGACTGTGTAAATGCCAATCCAGGCCCAAAGGCTGCGCTGCAAATCGTTGACGACCAGAGCCCCTCGCGCCAGCGCACTCAATTCTCGAAGGATGGCGATGACCTCGGAATTGCTGAAATGGTGGAGGAAGGCTGAGCAGACGACCAGATCGCAGCTTTGGGGCCGGAACGGCAGCCGGTGCACATCCGCACAAAGCATTTGAATCTCGGGGTGGTCGACAGCCCGATCGGCCGCGATCCGGCAAATCGTGTGGTTGAAGTCGATGCCGATGATTCGGGAGCGGAGGCCGATTTCTCTCGCCCAGCCGGCGATCTGAGTCGCCAAGTCGGCGCCGCCCGCACCCAAGTCGACGATCACGCACTCCCTGGTCGGCTCTTCTCGCACAAAACGGCGCAGGAGAGGTACAACCTGGCTCCGGCAGGCTGAGATCCCGCCCATCCAGCGATTGACGAAGGCCAATTCGTCGAGGACCAGCCCAGCCTCACTCCGACTCATCGAGTCGGGATCATCCATTCGTTCGCTTTGACGGCGCCTCCGCTTAAACCACATTCAAGACGCCATTGTAACGTCTCAAAAATCGAGATGGATGCCGAAGCGCGGGCCTTTTCCGTAGCGGCCTCGATGCTGGTAATGGAAGGAAAGCCCAGGCCTGCGATAGTAACGGGGCGAATAAACGTAGGGCCTGTGGACGCGGCGCCCCCGGTACAGACGGCCTCGCCGATAGTTGTCGCGATAGTGGCGCTTGTCGTTGTAATACCGCTTGCCGTTGTAATACCGCTGGTGGCTTGGATAGGCGCGCTTTACGGGGTGATAGTGGCGAAAGTGATGCGCCCCGTATCGTCCGTGGTGACGACGCCCCTGCGACTGGTAGTAGAAATCCGGGTGCTGGACCCGGCAATAGGAGGCTGCTTCGAGCGAGCTCCAGGCCAAACCCGACAAGAAGAGCAGCGCGCTGGTCAAGAAAACCTTCATTTGAAACTCCTTAACGGACAGCGTTCCCCCCTCCTTTTGGATAGACCGGGCAATAAGTGAGAAAGTTCAACCGGAAAGCATTCCTGCCTGTCACCCATTCCAGGTTCCCCGCAATCCGCACATCCCCGACAAAAAGGCTGCTCGCCGCATCGCAACGCCGCAACGAGCGGTTGTGGGCGGAAGAGGCATTCTCAATGTGGACCGCCCTGGAAGGCCGGTTTTCAAAAAGTCACGACCGCAGTGTGACTAAAAGTGCGGAGATCATCAGGCCTTTACAAAAGACTTCCAACCGGAAGAAACGACCCAAGTGATTGACAAATAGGGTGTTGAGTCGGTTTTGGTGGCTTTGGACCGGAACTTGCCAAACGTTGGTCACGGTCGAGTTCCGATTCGGGACTTGGCTAGGCCGGGTCGGGGGAAGGGCCAGGACCCATTTGGAGGAGAAGCCTTCGCGGAGGAAAAGGAACCTGGCGAAATCGGCTTGCCCGCCCCCGAACCGGCTCGATCAGCGAACTGGAAACGATCGAATTCTCTCGAGGCTGCCCCCACTTCCGTGACGCCGTCCGATATCCT
>JBFGHF010000291.1:0-5674 GCA_041578355.1 Acidobacteriota bacterium | reverse complement strand
TTCTGGTCGACGATCAGGTCGTGGAAGAAAGCGGCGGTGGAGTGAGCGGGCCCATCGTCTGGTTCTATCTTCCGGGGGAAGGCCGCTACCTATTCTCGATCCAGTCCCACCCAGGTTATGGCTTTGAACGAAACGGACGTATCGAAAACAACCGCATCCTCTTTGAAGCGCACGGCTCCCGCTACGAGTGGGTCACGACCGAGGCCGTCGTACCGGGCGGAGGAACCTGGCATCTGTGGGTGTTGCACGACTCCGATTTTCAGGTCGAAGACAGTCTGATGCCGCAAGCCGACGCCGCTTCGGTGATGATGGGTGCCGCCGACCGAATCGAATATTTGTTTCCCCCAACGGAGGGAGCGGCCCGCACACCGGGGGCGCAGGCCCTGTACGTCAAGAGGCGAAACGCTCCATGACCGCGGCGGAGTTTGCTGGTTCGATCACACAGCGGACCAGCTCATCCAGGGAAGCGTGACCGTATTGGTCGCGCCGCCGTGCGCCGCGGATTCGGTGAGCGTCCAGGGCACATATTCATCGCCGATTTCGACAATCCGCAAGGCGGGCTGAGCGGGTGTGGAGAGCGTTTCTGGATCCATGGGATTCGGTGCCCGGGAGTTGGATTTGCGAACGCCAGCGAACGGGCCTGCCCCCAGCGACCGTCGAAAGTCCACCAATCGAGTTGAGCCTTCACAGCAAGGCCCGAGCGAACGAGAAATGTTGGCGCCATTTCTTCAATTCTGGTGCCGACAACAATTGTAGTTTTCGGACATGCGGTAGTTCTTGACATTCGTTCCGGCGGACGGCAGAATCGGCAGAGATTTAGTTCACCCCCTGCAACGTGGGAGGTCCGTACCATGGTTAGCTACTTCAGATTCCTTCAGACCCTCTTATTGGTCGGCGCGCTGGTCCTGGCTGCAAGTTGGGCGATGGCCCAAACTACCGGGAGCGCGACGTTGCGGGGCAGCGTCAAGGATGCCCAAGGCGCCATTGTACCCGGTGCTGACGTAACGCTGACCAACCAGGCCACCAGGGAAGTCCGCTCGACCATCAGCAGCGGCGAAGGCAGCTATGCCTTTACCGCGCTGCGCCCGGGAATCTTCACTCTGAGGGTGGAGATGCCGGGCTTCAAGCGCTACGAACAGGTGGACATCTCAGTCAGTCCCGCGGAGACCCGAGGACTCGACGTGACGCTGGAAGTGGGGGGCTCGGAGGAGACGATCACCGTCACCTCTGCCGTGCAGAACATCAAGACCGAAACCGCTTCCCAGGAAAACACGATTTCGGCCAGCCAGATCGACAATCTGTCGATCATCAGCCGCAGTTCTCTCGAGCTGCTGCGCATCCTTCCCGGAGTGGTGGCGCCAGACCAGGACCAACTCGAGAGTATCGGTTTCAACAGCGGCGCAAACGCCAACACGGGATACAACGTCAACGGCTTGAGAGGTGAGTTCAACAACGTCACGATCGACGGCTCGCAGATGATTGACATCGGCTCCAACAACGGAACGATGCTGACGGCCAACCCCGAACTCGTGCAGGAGGTCTCGGTCCAGACCAGCAACTACGCAGCGGAATACGGCAAGAGCGGCGTCCAGATCAGCGCGGTCACCAAGGGCGGCGGCAGCGAATTCCACGGAACGATCTACGATTACATTCGGCACAACAAATTCGCCGCCAACGACCGCTCCAACAACTACGCGGGAATTCCGCGCCCCAACAGCCGCTATCAATATCCGGGCGGGAACATCGGCGGGCCCGTCATCTTCCCCGGCACCAGCTTCAACAAAGACCGCGACAAGCTCTTCTTCTTCGTGGGATTCGAAGCTCAACGCCAAAGAGTGGACCCGGGAACCACGCTGGGAGTAGTCCCCACCTTGGCCCAGCGCTCCGGCGACTTCAGTGAGTTCCTCGCGGGCCCGGGACAGAACCTCAATCAGCCCACGACCGTCACCGTCCCGGGGGGGTTTCCGAACGAGGGGAGTACGGCCCCCAACAACGACCTCTCCCCCTATATCGATCCGTTCGGACAGAGATTCATCAATTTTTACCCGGCGCCCAATTTCTCGGATTCCAGCAACCGTTTCAATTACGCCTACAACGCCCTGCTGCCTCTGAATCGGACGCAGTTCATCGCCCGATTCGATTACAACATCAGCGATAAGACCAACCTCTACGTGCGTTTGGGACGCGAATCCGAAACTCAAACCTTTGCCCGCGGACTGTGGTGGGACGCCTCACGCTATGAACTGCCCTCGCACGTAGTCGGGACGAACCTGGGAAGGTCGATCGCGGGAAGTCTGGTCCAGGTGTTTAACCCCACCATGACCAACGAACTGGTGCTGAGCGCCAGCCGGTTGAAGCTCGACAACGATTACCAGGACCCCGCGAAAGTCGATTTGGATGCACTGGGGCTGGGCGACTACCAGGGAATGTTCTCCGCGGACCGCATCGCTAACAACTATGCGCCGGTGGCGTTCTTTTCCTGGGGACAGGGACACGGCGAGCTTTGGGAACCGGGCGGCCTCCCGCTCTTCGCACACAACGACAGCATCTCGGTCACCGACAACCTCTCTAAGGTCCATGGCGCCCACAACTTCAAGTTCGGCGTTTACGTCGAGCAGGCCAACAAAATCCAGAATTTTGACGGGTGTCCCGAAGGATGCATCACGATGGGTGGCGGGTGGATTCCCGGAAGTACTGGCAATGACTTTGGCGATCTGCTGGTGGGGCGGCCTGCGCAGTTCGACCAGGCCACAAGCACCCCGACGGGACATTTCCGCTTCTGGAACGTCGAAGCGTACGCTCAGGACAGCTGGAAGCTGCGGCCCGATTTCACTTTCGAATACGGGGTGCGAATCGGTTATTTGCCCAACAACTTTGAGCGCGACAGTCTTGCGGTTCTTTTCTCGCCCAATGCCTACGTCAGCGGCGAAGGGCCGTTTCTCGGCGGGGACCCCAACGAGCCCAACGGTATCCTGAGAGCTACGCGGGGTGAGATACCCAAGGGAATCACCGAGAATCCGGCGGTGCAGTTCATGCCGCGGCTCGGAATTGCCTGGGACATTGGAGGCAAAGGCGACTTCGTGGTGCGCGCAGGAGGTGGCGTCTTCTACAACCGTCCGCAAGGCAATGCCCAGTACTACGTTCTTCGGCAGCCTCCCAACACATTCAATGCCAGTATCGACGCCTGGGGAGGAGCGGGTCTGGGCGGCGGCACCGGTCTCAAGTTCGACACGCTGCGCGAAATCGACCCCTTCACTCGGATCGGCGCTGTGTCCTTGACCTCGCAGAACCCCGATTCGATCGATCTGCCGCGGGTCAGCAACATGAGCTTGTCGATTGCCCGCAAGCTGCCTTTTGACCAGATCTTCGAGGTTGCCTACGTGGGAACACAAGGTCGGCATCTTCAAACCCGGAGACCCTTCAACTTTATTCCTGAAGGGGCTTTGTTGAGCGGCCAGGTCGGAAATGCCGATCTTTCGGTCCCGGTCAACCGGGTCTCGCTCGATACGGGTGCGCTGGCCGGTTTCCGGCCCTTCCCGGCCTACGCGGGGATCCAGCACATCGAGTACACGGCCACCTCTTCCTATCATTCGCTGCAGGCTACTCTGAGGCGCCAGTCGGGAGGGCTGCAGTATTACGCAACCTACACCTTCTCGAAAGCCCTGGGGACGACCTCAGTCGATGAAAACGGTAGCGTCATCGATCCCATCGACTCGCGGGGAAGAAGCTATGGAATTCTGCCCTACGACCGTACCCATATCTTCAACCTTTCGTACAACTACGAGATCCCCAGCCTGGCCCGCGGCAACTTCCGAAACGGATTGACCCGAGGTGTGTTTGAGGGCTGGCAGATGTCGGGCATTACCACCTTCCAGTCGGGGCAGCCCATCCGGTTGCGCTTCGGGGGCGATATTGCGTCCGACGGGATGGAGAGGGCCTGGTTTGGGACCGATGCTTTTGACACGGGCGGCAACAACAGCGGCGGGATTTCTCCGATCTATAATGGAAATCCTCTGGTGGGTGGAAGCGGAGTCGGGGAGGCACTCCTGAATATCGGCGCCCTCCAGATCCCCGCTTTCGGCCAGACCGGTCCGCACCAACCGCCCTTTTACATGCGCGGGCCGTCTCGCTGGAATTTTGACGTCTCATTCTTCAAGAACTTCCAGATCGATGAGAACCGCAAGTTGCAGTTCCGGGCCGGGCTGTTCAATCTCTTCAACCAGGCCTATGCGCTGCCCGGGCGGGGAGACATCGATTTCACGCTGCAGACTGTCTGCAACACCACCGTTGACGGCGTGCCGAATGGAGTAGGCGGCACCAACGACGGCGTCTGCGATCCCACGGGAGGATTTTCCTACACGCCGCAGACAATTGAGAACTTCGGCCGCGTCATTACGAAACACGGCAAGCGTATTATCGAATTCGCCCTGAAGTTCTACTTTTAGCGTGGCAGATCGAAAGACGCGAAAAACTGGAACTTTCGACTTCGGGTATGCTTTTGCAGTTTCGCTGGTTCGCCCACGGAGAGGTTCGGGCGCCGAGCCTCCCGAAGTTCAAAGTGCCGCGTGGGAACTGCGCTCCACCCTACAACTCACTCCAGAACAAACCCGGCTGAGCGAGTCACGGCGGATTCTCCTTTTCCGACGGTGATCCGCAGGGTGTAATGGCCTGCTTCGTAGTCGGCGATGGGGAGGGCGCTGGCGTATGCGATCCGGTCGATCTCATCGGGCGGGGGAAGCTGCGTGGACATACGTCCTTTCAGCTTCTCGCCATGGATGACTTCGACGGTCAGTTGGGGGGTCCTGTCGTCGGCGGCCGGTATGGCCGTGAAGTAAAAGGGGAGTTGTTGCCGGGCCCGAGCTGAAATAGGCTCTCCCAGATAGGGGTAGATCAAGATCTTCCCGAAGTGTAGCGGGTTCTCACGATCTACTTCCTTGTCGGGGAGCTGTTCCGCGTTGCGGATGATCACGATGCTGCTCACCCGGGGACGGTTGGCCGTCGGCGCCTCAATCAACAGATCGGCGGTCTGTATACCAGCCTGTCCGACCAGGGCGTCGTGGGTGATCGCTTCCAGAGCGTATCGGCCTGGCTGCAAATCGATTTGCCGGTAGAAGAGAACGCTTCCTTCTCGGGCTTGCTCGAGCCCGGCCGCTTCTCCGCTCAGCTGATACTGCTGGCTGACCTTGCGCACGATCTCCCGCTCTTGGTTGCGGATCAAGACCAGGATCGAAAAATCGCCGAAGTAGCGCTCTTCCTTCTCGTCGAGCCGATAGGTCAGATGCCCGGGAGGAACTTCGACAAGCAGCGGGACCCTGGCGCCGGACTCCGCAGCAGGGAAGGCGAGACCGGTCAGACGAACCGGGAAATCCCCGGGCGGCACGAGACTGTCGCTGGCGGCCAAGGCGGGCGCTTCATAATCCAATAGAGGCTGGTCTCCCACATCGGAAACTCCGAAATAACCCTTGCGCGTCTGGACCTTGACACCCGGACGCTTGATTTTCACCTCGATCTTGCGGAAGTCTCCGTCGTATTCGAAGTTCGTGGGTGTGTAAGAGAGCATGTAGTAGGCACGCATGTCTTCGTCGATATAACGGAGGCCCAGATTGAGGTCGTTTGTCTCGGCGATCAAAAAGCCGCCCGTTTCGTCGGCAAGCTGCCCCAGACCGCTGTGCGG
>JBFGHF010000290.1:0-5675 GCA_041578355.1 Acidobacteriota bacterium | reverse complement strand
TGTGCGTGGGAGGTGGCATGGGCGCTGCCGGGGTGGTGGAGAACCTTCGTGCTTGAAAGAGTCCTGATCACCGGCGCCTCCTCGGGAATCGGCGCCGCGGCCGCCCGCGCCTTCGCGCGCCGCGGCTCGCGGCTCCTCCTGGCGGCTCGACGGCGGGAAAGGCTGGAAGCGGTGGCCGAGGAGTGCCGGAAAAAGGGTTCTCCTCAAGCAGAGATCGCCGCCCACGACCTCTCGATCCCCGGGGAGGGCAAGCACGTTGTCGAGGCCGCCATCAAGAAACTGGGCGGGCTCGACGTACTGGCCTGCAACGCTGGCTACGGGCTTTTCGGACCGGTGGCCCGCATCCATCCCGCCAAGATGGCACGGATCTGGCAGGTCAACTATCAATCGGCTTACGAATCGATCCACGAGGCTCTGCCTCACTTTCTCAACCAGGGTTCGGGGCATATCCTTCTCACCAGCAGCATCCTCGGCAAGAAGGGGATGGCCTACGGAGCCCCCTACTGCGCCACCAAGTTCGCCCAGGTGGGTTTGGCCGAATCCCTTTGGGGTGAACTGCGCGACAAGGGAATCGGAGTCACCGTGATCTGTCCGGGTTACACCAGAACCGAGTTTCATCAGGCCTCGGAGCTGCCGGACGGGACAGGCCCCAGCCGCGGTTCGCTGAAAGGACAGTCGGCCAAAGAGGTGGCCGAGGCCATGGTGGCCTCGGTTCTCAAGAAAAAGCGCGAGGTGACTTTGAGTCGCCCCGGGAAAGCCCTGGTCCTGCTCGATCGGATCTGGCCGGGCGGGGCCAGCCGAGTCATGGCCAAAGTCGGCTCGAAAGCGAGGGGAGCACGCGAGGAGCGGTCTCCGGCCTCCGATCCCCCGTCCACGGCCTGAAGCGCGCGCTGCAGTCGCTTCCCAAGAGTCTTCCCGTGCGGACAAAGTGCTTTGGCAGCACGTGCACGGCCGCTTGGCGGCGCGCATGTTTTCTGCGAGGTTTTGAAATGCTCAAAAAACTGCTCATTGGACTGATTCTTCCGGTCTTGGCCGGACTGCCCATCCTGCAAGCCCAAACCCCGACTCAAGTCATGGTGAGGGCGGTGTCGCGAGACGCCAAGATCATCGGCTCGGGTGTCGGCGGAGCCCGCATCACCATCCGCGACAGCTCGACGGGACGCGTGCTGGCCGAAGGGCTCCAGGAAGGAGCCACGGGCAACACCGACAAGATCATGGTGGAACCCAGGAAACGAGGAGAGACGGTTTACGCTACCGAAGGGGCCGCCGGATTCCTGGCCACCCTCATGTTGGACCGTCCGACGGTCGTCGAAGTCGTCGCCGAGGGACCCCTGGGCACGCCCCAATCGCTCCAGAAGACGTCCAAGACCTTGCTCGTCGTTCCGGGCGAGCACATCCTGGGAGAGGGTGTGCTGCTGGAAATCCACGGCTTCACGGTGAGCCTGGTTCAACCCGACTCCAGTGCGCTGCTCGATGCCGGAGAGGAAGCGGAGGTGCGGGCCACGGTCCGCATGACCTGAGGATGCCCCACCGAGCCCGGTGGGCTCTGGAATTCCGATCAGATCCGTGTCGTAGCACAACTCCTGGAGGGGACCGCTGTCCTACAGAGCGTCGAGCTGACTTACGCAGGCGAGAGCAGCACCTTCTCGGGGAAGCTGACCCCCGTCAAACCGGGGAGGTTCGATTTACAGGTGGTCGCGATGGATGCGCTCAACGCCAACTTCGGAGAGATGACCAGGGAGCTGGTGGTGAAGTAGGTCGACGGGAGGTCTTCCGTCTTCCGTCTTCCGTCCTCCGTATTCCGTCCTCCGCCTCCGCGTGATCGCTCCGGATCCCGAAGGCGATCCCGAGTTTGAGTGGTGCAGAGCATTGGGCCAACGGCTCCGAATTGGAATCGGAAATCGGGGTCGAAAATCTGTGGGCGCGCCAACCTGAGAGGTCGGCAAAAGCGAGGAGGCCGAGCCGTTTCCTATCCCAAGGTTTGCAGGAAGTCCACGAGCGCTTCGATCTCGCGCTCGGAGAGCGAGGTCAGCGGAGGCATGAGCTTTTGCTTGCCCTCGTAGCCGGGCAGCACCTCGTCGTCGGGGATCGATTTGGGCTCGAGCAGTTGCCGGCGAAGCCAATGCGGGGAGCGGTTTCTTTGGGCTTGGCGTGTCAAGTCGGGTCCGACGGTCCCCTGCAGTTCAAGCCCGCGCGCTTGCAGAGTATGACAAGACCCGCATTTCTGGGATACGATGATGCGCTTGGCGAGCGTCTCCTCGGAGAGACCGAGCGCCCCGTCGGTAGCGATGCTTCGCAAGGCGCCGGAGGAAAAGGCGAAAATGGAGATCAGCGCTATGAGAAGCGGCAGGATCAGCCATCGCCAGCGTTGCACAAGTTCACGCGCCATCGGATTCAATCTAACAAATTTTTTCGATATGCTCAAGAAAATATTTAGTCATGGCTAAAAACTTTGGCGTGCTCTTCGTCTGCACCGGGAATTCCGCCCGAAGCCAAATGGCTGAAGGATTCGCTCGTTATTACGGGGGCAACCTGGTGACCGCCGACAGTGCCGGGACGTCGCCCAAGGGCATCCATCCTCACACCATTTGGGCGATGAACGAGGCGGGCATCGATATTTCCGGGCAGACCTCCGACCGCTTGGACACCAAGGACCTGAATCATTTCGATTGCATCATCACGCTCTGCGGGGATGCCCGCGATTCCTGTCCGCGAATCCCTCCTGGAGTCGAGCACGAACACTGGTCCCTGCCCGACCCGGCGGCGGTGCGCGGGAATCCGGAAGACGTCGCCCGCGCCTTTCGAGTGGTGAGGTTTCAAATCGAGCGCAGCGTGCGCAAGCTATTGGAGCGAAAGCTGAAGGCGGCCGGCAGCGCGGCTTGAGCGCTAGGGTCCTATTCTCTTAGAATCGAATCGTTATGCGGATCACGGCAATCATACTTCTGTTTCTTGTCATCCTCTCTCAACCCGCTTGTTTCTGGAAGTTGTGGAGCAAGGGACCGCCTCCGGAGGAGCGAACCTTCGACATCTACGGAACGGTGCAGTCGGTGACGGCGGATCGGGTTGAAATCAAGACCAACAAGGGAGTCGAGACGTTCTTGCTCAACCAAGCTTCCGTCAAAGGCGGGGATTTCGGCGAAGGTGCCACGGTTCACGTCTTTTACAAGCTGGAAGACGAAAGCAAAGTCGTCACCCTGGTGGTCGAGAAGATCAAATCGCGCAAGGCCTATCGGTCGCAGAACTAAATTAGAAACGCCCCGCCGAACCGAGTCGTTCATTTCGAACCACGAGGTCTCGATCCCGCTCTCGTTCCCCCCGGAATCGACTTCGGATTACCTTGCGATCAACATCGTGACCCGATGAGGCTCGCTTCCCGGAGCCCCGGTCGGGGCTCCGTGAGCATCTCGAAGCGTGAACGGGTGGTGCAGGAGGACATCCTGTTTTCCGTCCTTGTTGAGATCGACCAGGCGGGTGTATTCCTCGTCGTTGGGCACCGGGACTTTCACAGTCTGAGGTCTCTCGGCGAACAGGCCCGGCCCCGGCACGCCGGCAAAAACGGCCAGCTCCCAGGGGTGCGAGCCGATGATCATGTCGTCGCGGCCGTCGCCGCTGACATCTCCGAAGAGCAGAGTGCAGTTGAAGGCGCGCGGCCAGATCTCCTGTGTCTTTCGTCTTTCGTGCCTCGCACCTCGAAGCACGACGTCCAGAGGAACCGACCCCGGCTCGCGATGGCTGGGCGGACCGTCCAATGCGATTCGGCGGATGGCGTCGGGTGTGTCGGGGTGGAAGCCGCCTTGATTGCGGTAAAACGCGAGATCCAGCCAGACGTCATGGCCCATGAATCCCTTGATCCTCTTCCAGAGGCTGCTCTCGAGGAACCTGAGCTCGATGGTGGTGATCATCAAATCGAGCCGGCCGTCGCGATCGAAGTCTTGCCGGTCCATCCCCAGCTGGATTCGGTTGTGAGACTGGAACGCCAGGTCGACGCCTGCCGCGAAGATGGTGCCGCCGGCGGGCGCAGGCGAGCCGAAGTGCACCTCGTAGGTGGATCTTTTGCGGGAGATGCGTCGACCCTGCAGCGAGTGGACCACCAGATCGGCGATGCCGTCGCCGCTCAGGTCGGTCAACGAGTGCAGCACCCGTCCCTTCATGTCTCCGCCGGCCAGCGAGTGTGGGTTGTCAGAGTCGAAGGCCACGTTCGTCGTGAAGATGTGGGCCGAGGGGGCGAACTGCCCATCCTCGTCCTGCAGATGGACGGCGAAGCGGTCCCGGTTCCAGAACACCAGGTCGACGCGACCGTCCTGGTTGTAGTCCACTTGGTGGACGCGGCTCTCTGACCAGGGGTCGTATCGATAGCCGTCGGCTCCGTAGATCCCGCTCAGATCGGTTTGAGGGCCGACCTTCACGGGATCGGCGAACGCGCCGCCGTCGATTTGAGTGAACACCCAGAAGCCATCGGAGTCGGGCACGACCAGATCGTCGCGGCCGTCGCCGTTCAGATCCCGAGTGATATCCACATCGGGGATCTCATCTTTGCGGGGAGGGTCGAAGTTGGAAGTCGCCGCGAGCAGGATTTGTTCGGTCGCCGATTGGGGATCGAACCAGTTCAGCCGGCCCGGCTCGTAAGTGACCAACCGGTCCCGCCCGCCAATCTCGGCCACGTCGACAAAGGACACTCCCGGACGCAACGTGGCGTCGAGTCTCGGCGTCCAAGCACCGCCTTCGAAGGCGTAGATGCGCAGGCGGCGCTCGTCCTCGTCGAGAGTCACCGCGGCAAGTTCCGCGACGGCGCCATCCAACAGGAATCCCGTCAAGATGGTCTGCCGTTGGGCGGCGCCGGTGACGACCTCGTACTGCTCGAAGTTGACCTGAGCGGAGGCAGGCCTCGTGACACAGACCAGTGCCCCCGAAAACAGTATGAAGAAGAGGCTTGCTCGCCAGTGCTTCTTGCGTTTGGTCATTTCGTCCTTCCCGCCGCCCCGAGCCCTAACCGCCTCCGACCTTTGGGAACTCGGGGGCTCGATCCAGACCGCCTCACGGCGACTCCGGTTCCACCCGGTAGGGCGTAGCTGCCAGGCACAGCGCCGTCCTTCCGGATCGGTGCATCATGGATCTCTCAACGCAGGTCCCTGGGGCAAGGCATGTCTGCGGACTTTCCATCGATCTATATAAGACAAGCGGCGGGCGGACTCGGTCAAGCGTCAAAGGGCGCCGTCGAAGATATTGCGCACGATGGCATACTCTGGTGTGAATGTGGAGCTTCTTCGGCACGACCGCCGGCCTTTCCCTCGTTCGAGACTATCGTTCTCCCGAATCCAAAGAGATCAGAAAGAAAAAGAAAACCACCACGCCACGACGAGCACAAGGGAAGTCGGGGAAATGGGCTTGAGATGAGCACACCCGGCGACGTTGACCGTCCTCGGTGGATCTCCCTTCCCCACAGACTACAGGCCCAGGACGCTCTTGGCCAGGCGTCCCACGCCCCTCGCTTGCAGTCTTCCGAAATAGAGATGGGTCTCGTTTTCGAGGACGCTGGTGATGATGGGGTAGCAGCGGGAGCACTCCCAAGTGAGAAAAAAATCCTTGACACGCCGATTCGAGAGAAGTATTGTAATGAACGTTCAATACAATGAAATCTCAACCTACACGAGATCGATTCCTGCAGGTGGCTGCAC
>JBFGHF010000289.1:0-5687 GCA_041578355.1 Acidobacteriota bacterium | reverse complement strand
GAGCGGCTCGGGAAAGTCGACTATTCTCAAACTGGTCCTGGGTCTCGTCAAACCCGACACGGGACGGGTTTTCGTGGGAGACAGGGAGATAACCGGACTGAGCGAGACGGAACTCGAGCCGATCCGCAAGGAAATCGGCATGGTCTTCCAGGAGGGCGCCCTCTTCGATTTCCTCACCGTCGGGCAGAATGTGGCTTACCGCCTCCTGGAAGCCGAGGCCCCCATGGAGGAGATCGAAGAAGTGGTTCGAAGACTGCTGGGATTCGTGGGACTGGAGCGGGCCATCGACAAGATGCCGGCCGACCTCTCGGGAGGGATGAGACGGCGAGTGGCGATCGCCCGCGCGCTGGTCGGGAATCCCAAGGTGATCCTCTATGACGAGCCTACCGCGGGATTGGATCCGATCACGGCCCGGACGATCTGCGATCTCATGATCAAACTCCGAGACCTCGAGGGTGCGTCGTCGATCTTCGTCACCCACGACCTGGAGACCGCGCTCAACATGGCCGGAGAATACGCCTTCAAGGACGAGTCGGAAGAGATCAGGTTCCTGCCCGAGGGGGATGATTTCTGTCTGATCAACACCCGCTTCGTTATACTCAAGGAAGGTCGCATCCTGTTCGAAGGGAGCGACGAAGAAATGCGATCCTCCGAGAATCCCTACATCCAGGAGTTCCTAACTTGAGCCCGCCCTGACGCGGGACAACCTTGCATAGATTGGGGAAAGCATCATGGAAGAGCGGAAACGAGTCACGCTGTCGGAGCTCAAGGTGGGCATCTTTGTCATTGTCGCCTCGATCATCCTGGCCGTGGGCATCTTCACAATCGGTTCCCAGGTGGGCTTGCTCGAGGAAACGTTCACCGCCAAGACCTATCTCAACAACGTTTCGGGCCTCAAGCCAGGAGATATCGTCCTGCTGGGCGGTGTCGAGGTAGGCAACGTCGTCGACGTGGGGATTCTGGAACCGGAGGAAATGCCCGACACCGTGGAGAACCGTCGACAGCTCGAAGCGATTCGAAGACTCGAACCGGATGTCGCCGACGCCCGCGAGCGCCTGGAAGCCAGCCGATCTCGCTTGGACCAGCTGCGCCAACAGCTTGCCGGGGTCGCCGACCCCGCGCAGCAGGCCGAGCTGCGGTTGAGAATCAACGAGTTGCAGGAAATCGTCGCGGAGAACCTGGAGTCGGTGGACCGAGCCGAAGAGCGGCTTCAGCGAGCCCGCCGGGGGCTTCAGAACATCGTCGTCACTCTCGACATCCAGGAAGCCTACAGAGATTGGATTCGGCGCGACAGCAGCATTTCGCTGGGATCGGTCGGCCTTCTGGGGGACAAGTACGTCGAGATTTCTCTGGGACGCAGCAGCGACCCTCCGATCGAGGTCGTCGAATCCGTCGAAACTTGGTTCGCCGATGCGCAGCGCCGGGTGGTCCTGATCACGGGGAGACCCCAAGCCGGCTTTCAAGAACTGATCACCGGGGCCAACGATATCCTGGCCAACTTCGAGACCCTCTCCGAGCGGCTGCGAGAGATTACCGACACCTTTCAGGAAGGCCAAGGCACGATCGGGAAGATCTTCACCGATCCCTCTCTCTACGACAATCTGAACGATGCGGTCCTGGGTGCCAGGTCGGCCGTCAGCAGCGCCGCCGAACTCCTCGACAAGGCCGCCAGAGGGGAAGGCACGATCGCCCAGTTGATCCAGAACCGGGAACTCTACGATCAGGTGCAGGGGACAACCGAGCGGTTGGAAAAGATCATGGCCCGCATCGATCAGGGGGAAGGCACGCTCGGCAAGTTCGTCAACGACCCCTCCATACACAACCAGGCCACGGAGGTGATGGAAAACGTCCGCGGAATCACCGCCCGCCTGGAGGCCGGCGAAGGGACGCTGGGGCGGCTTTCGAAGGACGAGAAGCTCTATGACGACATCCGGGCCGCTCTCGATCAGATCACCACCTTCGTCAACGACGTCGAGGAGGGAAAAGGGACTCTCGGCCGGCTGGCCAAGGACGAGCAACTCTATCAGAATCTGAACGAAGTCTCCTCGGAAGTCGTCAAGTTGATCTACGATTTTCGGCAGAATCCGCGAAAGTTCCTGACCATCAAGTTCGAGCTTTTTTGAAGGCGCCGGTCGAAAGCCGCCCCGAAAACCCCGGCCGAATTTTCAGACCGCCCCTTTTTCTCGGCGTCTCGACGGCGGAGCCGGCGTCGGCTCGAGGCGGGTTCGGGAGCCCCTTTTTCCGGGTTCCTTTTTCTGGCGGTTTTCACGGACGCCTGATAGGCTAGGGATTCCAGACCGTCCCTTGGACGAGGGGGACTTCGGACTGTCTCCTGGTGGGGCGAAACAACTCAGACTGTCCCTGGCGTCCGGGCAGGGGCGGGTGATGGCGAGGGCCTCCATGCTCACTCAAAAAATCGGCGATGGCGCGCATGTCATCCTGCGTTTCATCGTCAGCACTTTGACCCGTCTGAGGATACGCCCCAACCACCTTACTTTCCTGGGCTTCGTAGGCAGCATCCTGGTGGCGTTCGCGTTCGCCCGGGGCAGCTTCAGGTTGGCCGGGGCGATCCTGATCGTTGCCGGGTTGTTCGACATGGTCGACGGAATGGTGGCCCGCCTGACTCACTCCGAAAGCCCCTTCGGGGCGTTTTTCGACTCCATCATGGACCGCTATTCGGACCTGATCATGTACCTGGGTCTGATGATCTACTACGGCAACGCAAACCGGAACAACTACGTCGTTTTGGTGGGAGTGGTGATGATGGGCTCGGTACTGACGAGCTACGCCCGGGCTCGGGCCGAATGCGTCATTCCCCTGTGCAAGGTCGGCTTCCTGGAGCGACCCGAGCGCATCGTGCTCCTCATCATCGGCTCCTTCTATTACATGGACCCCATCCTCTGGGTGATCGCCGCGATCGGCAACTGGACTGTCGTCCACCGCATTCTCTATACCCGGGCACAGTTGCGTTCGGAACCATCCAAGGCCGAGTGAGCGATCCTCGCCTCAGGGCTGTCCCAGGATATGGACGTCCTTGGGGAGTTTGATTTGGAAGTCGGACGGGGAGAGTTTGGGGTTGAGCTTCACGTTGTGAAACTCCACGAGCAGATAATCCTCGGTCGGTTCGACGAGCTTTTGCTGAATGGGAACCCAGAGTTCGGCGTCGATCCAGAGCACGATCCGCTGGAAGTAAGCGGACACCTCGGCGGATCGAGGCGTCAGATCGAGAACGTAGGTTTTCCGCCCCTCCAGGTTCTCTTCGCCCCGATAGACGATCTCGTAGGTCTGCTCCAGGGTTTCGCGGCTGCTGCCGAATCCCAACAGAAGGAATTCGGCTCGATCTTTGCCTCCACCCAATTCGTGTCGTTGGGCTTGTTTGATGCGAGGCTGATAGAAAGTGACTTTGCCGCCGCCGATCACCAGGTGGGTCGGTTGCGGGTCGCGAATGTCCTTTCGGAGAAAGACCTCGCCCGGCTTGCGGAGGAAGCGGAATTCACCCTTCTCGCCGGCATCGAACTCTTCCAGGATCTCGGTCCATTTTCTCTGCCGTATTTCGGCCTGCATGGAGTGGACGTCCTTGCCGCGCCGCTCCAACTCGTCGAGGACCTGTTCTCGAGTTCGGCTCTGCGGTGCACCCAGCACAAAGACGGAGCTGAAGATGATGGAGACGAGCGGCAGGCAAAGAATTCTATTTATCGTCAAAACTTCCTCCCTCTTCTGAGAGACGAAAACTGAGCGTCGAGTTTCATCGGGTCGGGACCGAAACAAACAAATTGCTCGGTGAGCCGGGTGAGAGACGGTCCCGTGCGGATCGCGGCGGGAATCCAGGGCCGCCCGTCAAGGGCGTCATCAACGAAGCTTCACCGAGAACCCTCCCGGTCGGACGGACTTCCAGGCTGATCGCGCTCGGTCTGACCGTCGGACTCCGAGGCCTCTTCCCCAGCCCGTCCCGGCTCCCCCGGTTCAGCGGCGTTCTTCTGTTGTTGCGGCTCTGTCTGCTCCCGATGCTGGGTGGGAAGGGGTTGGTCCTTGAAGGCCGACCCGTCGAAGACGGAGCGAGGAGTCAGAAAGATGAAGGCGAGGATGGCCGCCACGGCCAGATCGTACTGCCAGCAGCCCCGTGGATAGGTCCAAAAGAGGATCTTTTTCAAGCCACCCAGCATGGTCAGTTGATGCGGGTCTTCTCCATCGCGTAAAAGAGGTTTTCGACGCGATTCAGGATGCGGCCGTCCCGCATCTCGATGATGCGGCCGGCGTTGGAGGCGACTTCTCCGTCATGAGTGATCATGAGAATGGTCTGTTTGTACCCTTGGTTCAGCTCCCGGAGCATGTCCAAAACCATCTGGGAGTTGTCGCTGTCGAGGCTGCCCGTCGGCTCGTCGGCCAGCAGAATCATGGGACGGTTGATGATGGCGCGTGCGATGGCCACTCTCTGCTGCTCACCACCCGAAAGCTCGGAAGGCTTGTGGTGCAGCTTGCTCTCCAGGCCCAGGACCTGCAGGATGCGGCGCGCGTTGTTGCCGTTCATCTTGCCGTTGCCCCGGATCCTGCGCGCCAAGTCGATGTTGTCCTGAGCCGTGAGCGTGGGCAACAGATTGAACCGTTGGAAGACGAAGCCGATCTTGCGGCGCCGGATATCGGTGCGCTCCGCATCCTTGACGCGCGCCAGATCGACGCCATCGACGATCACGCGCCCGCCGGTCGGCTGAAGCAGGCCGCCGATCACGTGGAGCAGAGTCGACTTGCCGCAGCCGCTGGGGCCCATGATGGCCACGAACTCCCCTTCGCGGATCGTGATGTCGACACCCCGCAACGCCGGAACCTCGACTTTTCCGACCTTGTAGGTCATGCGGAGGTCCTGCACCACAAGCAGATCGCGCTTTTGCGGCATGTCGAGCGTCTTATTCATAACCAAGGGCCTGAATGGGATCGAGCTGCGCCGCCTTGAGAGCCGGGTAGAGCGCCCCGAAAGTTCCCCCGACGACAGCCATCAGCGCGGCGGCCACCCTCCACGCGGCGGAGATCTCGACCGGCAAACTCGGGAACGCCCCCAGAACCAGCTTGATCGCGATCGTGGTGAGCAGGAATCCGAGACCCACTCCCAAGCCGCAGATGATGAGCGACTCCTGCAGAATCAACCGCACGATGTAGGATTTCGAGGCCCCCAATGATTTCAAAATTCCGATGTCCCGCGTGCGCTCTGTAATTGTAGTGTACATCGCCAGCAGGATCATCAAAAAACTGATCAGCGACGACAGTGCCACTACCGCCACGATGAACTGCCGGAACACCGGCGTGTTCGTGGCCATAAGTTCTTGTAATTCCGCAGTCGGTGTTATCTTATAATTCTTGAGGCGCTCCTTCAAGCGCAGTTCCACCGCATCCACGGTTTCATTCTCGGTCACCCGCACGAAGAACATGGTGGCCTTCTCAGGGGTTCCGTTCATCTCCTGGAGAGTCCGCAGGGGCAGCAGAACCCGGGAGCCGATCCCCTCCATGAAGATCCCGGAGATGCGGAACTCGTTACCCAGCAGTTCCAGCTTGTCTCCGACATCGAGCTGTCGCGAACGGGCGTAGTTGGTATCGATCAGGATTTCGCTCGGCGCTTCGAAAAGGCGGCCCCGGATCAGCCTGAGCTTGGTGTTCACCTGGGAGAAGCTCTCCAGATCCACTCCGAAGATCAGGTG
>JBFGHF010000288.1:0-5721 GCA_041578355.1 Acidobacteriota bacterium | reverse complement strand
TTGAGAGTGCCGGTGAAGGTGCCGTTGACCTGTTCCGAGTCCGTGAGGGTGTAGCGGAAGGTGGGATTGTTGCTTTCGTTAGCGATCAAATCCACCTTGCCCAGGTAGACCTGAGCGTCATCGGTGCTCGAGAAGTTGCCCTCGAAATCGAGCATCTGCGGCACGAACTGCTGAATCACCGCCCGCTCGTTGTCGTCGAAATCGAACACCACGAAGAGCGGCCGGGAGAAATCCTGGTGCTCGGTGGAGAAGAAAAAGAAGGCGCGATCGCGGGCGATGGGGCCGCCGATGCTGCCGCCGAACTGATGGCGGGAACCCTCGGGCGCTTCAAAGAATCGCTCGGTGATGCTGCCGTCGCTGCCGACGCGCAGCTCTTTCTCATCAGCGATCATGCTGTTGTCTTGATAAAGGTAGAAGGCGCTGCCGTGCCAGTCGTTGGTTCCCGACTTGGTCACGACGTTGACCAGCCCCGAGGTGGAGCGCCCGAATTCGGCGCTGTAGCCGTCCTTGAGGACGACGAACTCGCGAACCGCTTCCTGGCTGAAGGTGAAGGGCGGCCGGTCGCCACCACTCTGCCCTCCGAAGAAGGGGTTGTTGCGATCGGCGCCGTCGACCTGGAAGTTGGTCTCGATGCCTTTCTGCCCGCCCAGCGACACCGTGTTTCGTGCCGACGGCACCGCACCCGGCGTCAAAAAGACGAAGCTCTGAAAGTCACGCCCGTTGATGGGCAGGTTGTCGATCGACAGTTCGTTGACCGTCGACTGGGGCCGGATCTCCTTGGTGTCCACCAGAGGGGTGGCGTCCGAGCTGATCGTGACCGTCTGCGTGATCTCGCCGATCTCCATTCCGACAACCAATGAGACCGTAGAGCCGATGCTCAAATTCAAATCGCGTTGATAGCTCTTGAACCCCGTCAGCTCGGCGGTCAGTTTGTAGGGGCCGACCGGAAGCAGCCGGGCGCGGAAACGCCCCGAGTCATCGGTGACGACGACCCTTTCAAAGCCTGTTTCTGTCTGCGTCAGCGTGACGGTCACGCCGGGCAGCACCGCGCCTGTGGCGTCTTCCACCGTGCCCTCGATAACTCCCGTACTGGCCTGCGACTGCGCCAGGGCAGCGCCGCCGGTACCGAGGAAGGCGATCAGGCCGAAGACGGCCAGTGCGTATCCAAGTTTCCTTACCATTGGATTCTTTCCTCCCGATGAATTGCGGTTACTGTTTATTCACTTGTTTCGTTCTTGGGAATCACGACCAGTTTCCGGTCGAACGCCGCCGCTCCGCCCAGGACGTCCTTGATCCAAACCTCGATCAAGTAGCGCCCCGGGGAGAGCGGAAACCGGTGCCGGTAAGCCGAGCTTCCCTTCTGCTGTTTTCTCAACTCTGCTTTGGTGAGCCGCGTTTCCAGCTGATCGCTGCGATGGGCCACCACGAGCTTTCGGATATCCCGGACGAAGATCTCCAGATCGACCCGCGCCCGGTAACTTCCAAACTGCTTTTCGAATGAGAGCGAAGAGTGGGGTATCAAAACCGACAGGTCCAATCCCGTCTCCGCCTCGACCGCCGTTTCGATGGAAAACGGCATCTCCGAAAAATGGACTTGCGCCGAGACGAACGTCTGGGGGGCTTGGGCCGGCAGGGGTCGCTGAGCCGCCGCCAACGTCTCCACCCTTCCCAGATGATCCCCGCCGAAGATCTTCAGCCCCAGATTGCGGCCGCGCATGCGGGGCAAGTGAGAGCCCGTGTTGAAGAAGAGGGCATCCTTGTCTTCGGGGCTCAACGCCAGCGTGTATTCCGGGCTGCCGTCCTTGGAAACGAACTCGAAAGCCACCTCCTGCCCCACGCTCGGCAGATATCGATATTCCCAGACCTCGAAAGGGAGTGCGGTCATGTGCTGCTCGGCGTACTCCCGGTCGGTCGCCTGCAGCTCCCTTTTGCTGCGGTAGACACGTCCTCCGGTCGGATTCGTCTCTCGCCGGTCGGGCGGGCCGAACTTGATGTAGATCATGCCCCGATCGGTCTTCCACCCGGGTTTTCCAGCGGCGAACTTCTCGTTGGCGTAGGCAACACGGCGATAGTGCTCGTCCCGGAACTCGTTCTCCGGCGACTCCGGATCGGGATCCCGGCTCCGCCAGAACTGCTCGATGAAGCGGGTCTTTTCCTCGTCGGTCGTCAGCTTTTGAAAGACATCGCGCTCCTCGGCGGAGATGATGTAGACGACGTCCGTCTCGAGCCAACGCTGGAAGAGATCCTGACTTTCTTCTTGTCGGGCTTTGGCGTCCTGTGCCGCGAGAGCGGAACTCACAACACAGAGAACCACCAGAGCCGCTAGCCCGGGAGATCGATGCGACATAACTTCAGATAAATATCGTGTGGAGTCGGATCAGGAACTCGGGGAGAGACCGGCTCTCCTTCTCATCGTTCTGCGTGAATCCTGGTTTTTCAGCTTCTCGCGGACAATTCGCGAGACTAACTTTGGTCCTCTTCTCTCTGCCGCCCCGCAGCCTGGAGCAGAACGACGCCCCTAGTCTATAACATCAGACCGACCCTTTGGAATCCTCAATCAGGCTGTTTTTGTACTCATCAGCGATCCCAGCCCGCGATTCCGGGCGACGGCTCAAACACCCAGCACCTGAACCGCCACGGTGCGCCTTCTCGCCTTGTTGTCGAAATTGATCAAGACGATCTGTTGCCAGGTTCCGAGTCGCATGGCCCGATCCATGACGGGTACGCTGAGATCCGGCTTGAGCAGGCTTGCACGCATGTGTGAATAACCGTTGCCGTCGTGCCAAGTCTGCTCATGATGATAGTCGTGAGTCGGCGGCGCCACCCGATCAAACAAGTCCGACAGGTCTTTGACGCAGCCGGGTTCGAATTCCACCGTCGTTACGCCCGCCGTGGAACCGACGTTGAAGACGGTCACCAGACCGTCTCGCACGCCGCTCTGCTTGACCTTTTCGGCCACCAACGATGTGATGTCGACGACATGGCACTGGGGCTCGGCGTCCACCCGCAGGGTGTAGTTTTCGACGATCATGACGTTTCCCAGGTCGAATGCCGTGCAGTTCCCAGCGCAAACCGGCCCGGATCCTCACGGTCGTCTTCAGGCACCAACGAGTAACTGAGAAGGAGCAAGAACCCCAGAACGATTATCGTCAAGGTTAGAAGAATGTAGATGGCTTTGCGAACCACGGCCTCCTCCCGTCGCTGTCGTTTTTCCAGTTTGCATCAGGGCGATCTGACCCGCAATCCCACAGAAACTATTGGCCAGAGAGTCCGTCATCCCGGGTGTAGACCCGATAGCTATCGGCGACGCCTCTGAGCCGGTACTGCTCCCAGGCGTTCCGGAAGCGCGGATCGGCTGAAAAGTAACGGATGAAATCGAACGAAGTTTCTTCGAAACCCACGATCCCCACCGTTCGCACGAAGACGAGCCCCGGCCGGTCACGCTGCAGATCGGTCGTCACCTTTTCCAACAGCCACTCTTCCATCTCGCTCCTTTCCGAGGCCGGCCTTGCCGAGAACTCTTTGCCCGCGGCGTCGGGATAGAGTCCGGGAAGGGGCCAGAGAAACGGAAAGCTCGAGCTCCAGGTGGAATTCGTGTAGTTCACGACCGGAAACGTCGGGTAGAGCGAGGTGTCGAGAATGAGAAGGCCTTCTCCCCGCGAGTTGGCCTCGACCGTCTTGATCAACTGTGCAGTCGGTGTCGATTCCCAGCGATTAAGACGATGGGCGACCGTCCTCATTCCTTCGCCCAGCGCGACGACCACCAGGGCGACGACGAAAACCCTGCCGAGCGCCCCGGAGTCGATGGCGTCTCCTACAGGGCCGCGCCAATGCCAGGCCGTGAGGAGGATCGCAGCCGCCAACATCACCGAAAGAGCCCGCAAGGGATAGAAGTGGTAGCTCCAGCCCTTGAGAGGAAGAACGGCCAGTGCGAGCAGCGCCAGATAGCAGACGAAACCGAGTTTCCAGGCAGGCTGCAATCGCCTCGAGGGCCGAACCAGAAGAACCGACAGCGGCGCCGCCAGGGTCAGGCCAAGCAGGGCTTTGACGACTCTGGTGGGAGAGCGCTGCATCACTGCATAGCTCTCCGTCGCCCAACCAAGGACTTGGAAGTACTCCGGGAAGAAGACGATCGTCACTCCCACATGAATCGCAGCTCCCCCAGTCACCATCCAGACCTCGGGGCGGCGCCATAGAGGCGTTGCGCCCCAGACCCATAGAAAAAGCTCCGACACGCCGAAGAGCAACAAGAACTGCGGCTTGAGCCCGAAACCGACAAGCGCCGCGCCACCCACCAGCACCGTCAGATAGGGAGAGACCTTGATTTGGCGCAACCTGCTCAGAGCAAGCAGGAGGTAGGGGAAGGTCAGCAAGAAAAACAGGTGTTCCCGCTGTCCGAAGTCCTCGGCCACCCGTATCGAACCCAGATAGAGGAAGAGCACCGTCAGGGCCGTCAGAGTGGGAATCGGGAACATGGGACAAGCGATGACGATCAGTCTGTGAGAGAGGATCGTGATCGCGATGGCCAGCAACAATACCGAGGCTTTGAAGAGGAGGATATCGGAAGTCCCGGTGACACGGCCCAACCAGACGGGGATTGCGCTCAGCCCGTAGATCAGGGGTGGATTGAACTCGAGCAGATCCACGTAGAGTCGTTCACCATCGAGAGCAGCCGAAGCGGCGTAAAGATGCCAAGCCGCATCGTGATTGACGGGCACAAGGCATTGCTGGGCGGCCCCGACCAGAACCAGGATCAGGAGAGCACCCCATCCGATAGCCGACAACGAACGATTCTGGCCCATTCTGCGTGCTCCGGCCGCCTTGCGGCGAGACTCGATTCCCGCCAAGTATCGAGGGCCGCCACCCCGCGGTCAAATCCCGCAGCTCGCGACACCCGGGAACGGAGTTCTGGGCGCCATCTAAGGCCTTTTCCAACAGCGGAGAGTGGAGGATCGCCGGCCACGGCTGTCAATCCATCGCGCTACTTCGCTACAATGAATGTGATGGATCCTTCACGCGACCTCTTCGAGGAAATTGTGCGCTTGCGCCGCAGAGGGGAGCGGGCCGCTCTGGCCACCATCGTGCGGCGACTCGGCAGCACGCCTCGAAAGGACAACGCCAAGATGCTCATATTCCGAGACGGGTCCTCGTTGGGGTCCGTGGGCGGCGGCTGCGTCGAAGCCCAGGTGTGGCAAACGGCCCAAGAGGTCCTGGAGGGCGGACGCGGACAGCTCTTGCGCTACCAGCTCACCGAGGACGACGCGGCAGAAGAAGGGCTGGTTTGCGGAGGAACCGTGGAGGTGTTCGTGGAACCCATACTACCCGACCCCAAAGTGGTGATTCTGGGAGCCGGCCATGTCGGCCAGGCCATCGCCCAAGCGGCTCATCAAGTTCATTATCGAGTCGTCATCAGCGACGACCGTCAGAACTTCGCCAACAGCGAACGCTTTCCCGGCGCCGAGAAGATCGTTGTGCAACCCTTCGAAACGGGCCTTTCCGACTTTGAGATCAGCAGCGAGGACTTCATCCTGATCGTCACCCGCGGACACAGCCACGATCAGACCGCACTTCGCAAAGCGATCGAGACTCCCGCCCGCTACGTGGGACTGGTCGGAAGCCGCCGCAAGATATAGATCTTGGTGCGCAACTTGCTGGAGGAAGGCACCCCTCCGGAAGCGTTTCGCAACCTCTACGCTCCGATCGGCCTGGAAATCGGATCGG
>JBFGHF010000287.1:0-5758 GCA_041578355.1 Acidobacteriota bacterium | reverse complement strand
TGGACTTTCAAGGCATTGTTGAGGGCGTCGAGCGCGGCCGCCCATTTTCTCCCCTGCAACGCGGCCTCACCGGCTTGCCTGGACTGCTCGTAACTCGACTCGCGGACTTGGATCTGCTGGAGGAAGCGACCGATGTCCTCGCGTCCCGGCGCCAAGCCGCGAGCCTCCTGGAAGCGGTCCTTGGCTTGACTGAGGCTGTCCTGCTCGAGGAACTGTTGCCCCTCCATGACCAGGCGGTCGACGGGCTCGTAAAGGGTGGCTCGCATCTGGTCCAGACCGCGACGCTTGAACTCGTCCGGGTCCAGCCCCTCCGCCTCGGCGAGCTTGGAGCGGGCATCGGCCAGGCGCCCTGCCGACTTCGCTTGCTCGATCTCTCCAACCAGTGCGTCGAAGCGCTCCATGCGGGCAGCCACGGCCTCGCGCAGCTGCCGGACCTGCTGCTCCAGTCCCGGCAGTTCGCGTCGTTGATCACTATTGAGCTTGCTCGTCCGGGCCCGCTCGATTTTCTTGGCGGCCTCGTCGGGGTCGCCACGGTCGATGGAGTTGCGGACTTGCTGAACGTAGAGCTCCGCTTCATACTTCTCGAACTCCCCCGCCTCATCCCGGCCCAATCCGATGCCCAACACACCCTTGGAACGAGTGACTTCGTCCGCCTCGCGAGCCTTGAGGAAACTCTCCTCGGCCGCGTCCCATTGCCCACTCCGCATTTGGGCGATGCCCAGATAGAAGTAGGGAAAGTACTTCTTTCGCCGTCCCTCCACCCTCTTTTCCCGATTGGGCTCGGGGTCGACTTGCAGGGCGGCTTGCAGGGCGCGGATGGCTTCGGCCCAAAGCTGATCGCCGGACTGCAGGTTGCGCCTTTCAGCATTCTTGATCTGCTCCACAGCGTCCTCGTAACCCTTGTACCAAGCGTCGGAACGGAGAGAAGGTTGGGCGGCGCCGGCTGTGGCGAGAAACGACAGCAGGAAAACCGTCAAGAGAATGTGGCGCAGCCTTCCAGGCTGTGCTCCGGGTCCGCGATTCGGCGTGGCGCGGGCAGGATGGCCCGGCCACGTTGGCTGTTCCGGAGCGCAGGCAGGATGCCCGCGCCACGTTCGCTTACTGATCATCTTGCCCTCCAAACAGCGAGTCCAGCTCCTGAGCGGCCTGGAAACCCGGCCACGAGCGTGTCTCGACCCACGAAGCTTCATTCTCGATCTCCACCTCGAGCACCATCTTCTCCGGCCCGTATTGCGGGTGGGACAACGTCAACGTGTAGTCCCCCGCGGGAAGCGTGAGAGCCAACGGAGTCAGTGCGGCCCCCTGCAGGACCGGGGCCTGATCGCGTGTGCGCACCACCGATTCGACCTGGGCCCAGGGCATGATCCTCAGGGTGAGGCGTCCCGACTCGGCGGGGGGAGGAGCGGTGTGGATGACGCGGCCGGGCAACAGCCCTCCGGCCTCCTCGAGCCGGTTCCACTCGATCAGATCCTCCTCCTCGATCTGAAAGCGAATCGCCAGGTCCGCCAGGGTGTCTCCCGGCTGCACCTGATAGGCCGAGTACTCGAGCGGTGGAAGCGGCGCGGGCGTGAGCAGATACCAAACAGCCAGGATGGCCAGAATGAGAAAGACCACGCCTCCGGCGGCGGCTCCCATCCAAACCGGAAATGTCGAAGCCGGCGGAGTCTCCTCCGCTTCCGCCAGGGGCGCCGGCTGGGCGGACGGTTCCGCCGCGGTCTCACCGGGCTCGGCTGCGACCGGCTCGGGGGGGAGGCCGGGCTGAATGACGACGGTGGGCTCGGTTTCGGACACTTGGGGGCGGTCGGAGCTCGGCGCCTCCGGGGCCGGGATGCGGCCGCTCAGCTCCTGCAGCCCGGAATGACCTGGATCCAGTCTCAGCCCGGCAGCCACCTCGCGGCGGCAAGCCTCGAAGTCACCCGCTTCGAAGAGGGAGCCGGCTCGTTGGGCGTGAGCCTCGATTTCCTTTTGCCGCTTCAGTCCTTCTTCGGCCAGGGCTTTGAGGCGCAGCCCTTCGGTATCGGTGGAGTCTTGCTTGAGCAACTCGGAGACACTGTTGGCGGCCGACTTGAATTCCCCCTGCGCGATCCAGGCGCGGGCCTTGTCCAGTTTCTCCTCCTTCTGCTGCTCCTTTTCCTTCTCTTTTTCCCGGGCCTTCTCCTTCAGCCCGGTGAGGCTCTCGTGCTTCCATTCCAGTGCTTTGCGGCTTTCGGGGATCCATTCCAGGATCTTTTCGGAGCGCTCGAGTGCGTTTTCCCACTGCCCCTGGTTGAGGGCCGTCCGGACACTCTCGGCCAATTCGTTGATCTCTTTCCTTTTGGGCTCGAGCTGGCGAAGACGGTCCAGATGGCCGCTCAACGACTTTTGACGGATCAACAGCCAGCCGTAATCGTCGGTCAAGTCCTGCGAGGAAAACGCTCCCAAGACGGTCTGTTCGGGGTCGGCGGGGACGGGCATCTCCAGCAAATCCCTGTCGAAGACGGCCGGATCCCCCCGCTCCGACAACTCCGTTTGCAACTCCTCGATCTGCGACTCGAGGTTGTGGACTTCCAAGGCCAAACTCTTCACGGCAGGCCGCAGCCGGGTGCTTCGAAACTTCCTCAGAGCCCGTGCCAATTCAGCAGCACTAGCGAAGCGCTCGTCGCGCTGCTTGGCCAAAGCCCGGTCGACGATCCCGGCGAGGTCCTCGGAAATGGCCGGGAAGATTTTCGCCGGCGGAGGATGGGCTTTGTTGCAGATAGCCATCATGACGGTCCGGAAATCGGACCCAGGGAAGGGTTTTTCGCCCGTGATCAGTTGGTAGAGGATCACTCCGGTGCTGAAGACGTCGCTGCGTCCGTCCAGAGTGTCCTGACCGATCACCTGCTCGGGAGACATGTAGGAGGGCGTCCCCATCAGGATGCCGGTGGCGGTCATCTCCGACGAGACCAGCTTGGCGATCCCGAAGTCGAGGATCTTGATGTCACCCTCGGGGGTCACCCGGATGTTGGAGGGCTTGATGTCACGATGAATCACGCCCTGGTTGTGGGCGTGCTCCAGCCCCTGGCAGACACCGATGACGAATTCCAGCTTCCGATCGAAAGGGATGAAGGCTTTCTTTTTGAGAATCGAGTCGAGGTCTTCGCCTTCCAGGTACTCGATGACTATGTAGGGCTGCTTGTCCTGCTCGCCGATGTCGTAGATGGCGATGATATTGGGGTGGTTCAGTCCCGCTGTGGCCTCCGCTTCCCGAAAGAACCGCTGACTGAATTCCTCGTCGGCGCCCGCGGCGCCGCTCATCACCTTGATGGCCAGATGACGCTTGAGCAGGGGGTCGAAGGCCTTGTAGACGGCTCCCATCGAACCCTGTCCCAGCAGCCGTTCGGTCTTGTATCTTCCAAACTTCTGCAAAGGCATGACTGGCTCCCGGCTTCTGCCTAGGCCTCACATCTCCTGGTTTCTCAGCTTTCGACTCGCCGAGTCGCCCAAGGTCTTCCCGACTCACCGCGACATCCCCCGGCAGCAATTTCCTTCCGGTCCGCGAAGGAGGCTGCGCGAACTCCCTGCCCCGGTCCCCGCGTCCCGGGTCAGGGGGCCTTCCCGCTTCGCACCAACACCACCGTCACGTTGTCCTCGCCTCCCTCCCGGTTGGCGGCATCGACAAGCTCCCTGCAAGCTCGGTCCAGGTCGGAGTCGCCGTCCAGGATGCCGGCGATGGCCCCATCCTCCAACTGGTCGCTGAGGCCGTCCGAACAGAGCAGAAAGAGATCACCGGGTTCGACCTTCACCTCCCCCGCCTCCAGGTTGAGAGGCTGATGGACGCCGATAGCCTGGGTGAGAACGTGACGCAGATTGTGTGCCCGAGCCTGTTCGGCGGATATCAGCCCCGCCTGGATTTGTTCTTCGACCACCGAGTGATCTCGTGTCAGCTGCCGCAGTTCGCCGTCGCGGAGCAGATAGAGCCGACTGTCTCCCACGTGCGCATAGGAAGCCAAGCCTTCTTTGATCAACCACAGCATGATTACCGTGGATCCCATTCCCGCCCATTTTTCCTGCTGCTGGGCGGCCTGGCAAACTCGCAGATTGGCCAGGCGCAGCGCGGTCAACAGGACGTTCTCGCGAAACGAGGACTGACTGTCGTATCCGAAGGGCCAGGTGAACTGTCGATCTCCCGTGGCCAGAGAGACGAACTCTTCGACGGCTTCCAGCGTGATTTGCGAGGCCACTTGGCCGGCCTTGTGCCCTCCCATGCCGTCGGCCAGGAGAAAAAGCTTGCGCTTTCCGTCGACCAGGTAACGGTCCTGGTTGTCGCCACGCTTGAGGCCTTTGTCGGAAAGAGCGGCACTATCGATCATGAATCCCGCCATTCTAACAGGCGATGTTCGAGGTTCGAAGAGCCGCGGAATCTGGAAGCGCGGTGTTCGAAGTTCCCGCGCGAAGCTCCGACTTCCCAGCGACTTTTCTCAGCCGAAAACCCGAGATTCGCAGGCTTGCCGATCGGGACCGGGACTTCGAGCTTCCAGATTCGCAGTTTCGAACTTCGTCACACCGTGTGTTCCGCTTTGAGTATCCTGCGGGTTCCCGTTTCACCGCGCAGCACGATCGTCTCGGTGCGGACCCGCGAGCCATGGTAGCTGACCCCTTCCAGCAGAGGGCCGTCGGTGATTCCCGTGGCCACGAAGAAAACCTGTTCGCTGTCGACCAGTTCGGCTCCGCTGAGAATTCTCGCGGGGTCCAGTCCTTCTGCTATGATCGCCTCCCGTTCGGTGGCGCTCTGGGGCGCCAACCTGCCCAGCATCGCGCCCCCCAAGGCCCGTACCGCGCATGCCGCCACGACGCCCTCCGAGGCTCCGCCGATCCCCATCAGCACGTCGACGTTGGGATGGTCGGTCGAGGCGGCCAGGAGCGCACCCGATATATCGCCGTCGATACGCAACATGACACGGGCGCCCGCGCTGCGGATTTCTTCGATCAGATCCTGATGGCGAGGCCGGTCGAGGACGAACACCACCAGATCGCGGACCGGCTTGTTCTTGACCCGGGCCACCAGCGCCAGAGTCCAGGCGGCCGGGGCGTCGAGGCAGTCGGGCACCAGGGCCTTGGCCACCTGGCGGTCGACGACGAGCTTCTCCATGTAACGCGCCGACTGCGACGCCCACATGGTTCCGCGAGGTGCGATCCCGGCCACCGAGATGGCGCCGGGTCGTCCCTGGGCCAACAGGTTGGAGCCATCGATGGGGTCCACCACCACGTCCAGCTCCGGTCCTTGGCCGGTGCCCACGGCTTGTCCCACGTCGAGGGGCAAGGAGGCCCATTCGCGTTCCTCGCCCACCACGATGGTTCCTTTGATGTCGATCCGCGAGAACTCTTCAGCCATGGCGCGGGTGGCGGCATCGTCGGCGCTTTGACGGTCTCCGAGACCCATCCAGCGGCCCGCGGCGATGGCGGCGCCCTCCACGGCGCGTACCATGTCCAAACCGTAACTGCGGGGTGGATGATCAAGCGGCATAGGGAGTCTACAGTGTACAGTCTGCAGTCGGCGGTCTGCAGTCGGCGGTCCGCAGTCGGCGGTCCGCAGTCGGCGGTCTAGTCCATCGCCTCCAACAGATCGGAGGCTTCCCAGGAAAGCATTCCGCCGTCCAGCACGAAGACGTTCTTTCGCCCGTCCTCAATCAGAGCCGCCGCGGCGCGGCCGCTGCGCCGGCCTCCGCGGCAAACCAGCACGACTTTGCGCGCCGTCGGTATCTCGGCGCGGCGGGAGAGAAAGAGCGGCAGCGGCATC
>JBFGHF010000286.1:0-5792 GCA_041578355.1 Acidobacteriota bacterium | reverse complement strand
TGCGATGTTCGGGCCCCGCCACACCCGGGGACACCTCGGTGTCCGCCAAGTCGGCAGCATCGAGCTGCAGGCCGTTGTCCAGCACCATCAGCACCTGCCCGCTGCCCGTGATGCCCGCGTTGAACGGGACCACCACGCCGATCTCCTCGAAGACGTTGGCGAACTCGCGCATTTCCACGAACTCCGGACCGGAAATCCAGTTCTGAGGCAAGTCCGCTCCGAAATTCGTCCAGAGCAGAACCAGCCGGTCGGGAGACTTGTAGGGAAGCGCCCGAAGCAGCACCGCATGAAAGACGCTGAATACCACCGTGTTGGCGCCGATGCCGAGGCCCAGGGTCAAAACGGCCAACAAGGTGATCGTGCGATTCTTGAACAAAGAGCGCAGGGCGTAACGGATGTCCTGGAGGAGATTGTCCATGCATTTGGGTACGAAAGTCCGTCCGGGGAGGTTCGGAAACGGGAAACTGCGTTGGATCGAGCGAAGCGACAACCGGATGGGCAAGCAGGGGACCGGAATCGCACCCCGGAGCGGGTGCAAGAAACCTGATTCTTGGACCCTTCCAGGGCCTTCGAGATGGGAATGGGCTTGAACTTTCCGTCGACCTGGCTGCCCTGTGAGCCCCCGGCCTACTCCTCCCGGTACTTCTCGAACCAAGCCACCACGTGCGCCACTTTGGCGATCAATTGGCTGGGCCTGCGGGCGATGTTGTGCGAGGCGCCGGGAATCCGGACCAACGCCGTGTCGATCTGGCGCAGCTTGAGGGCGTGATAGAACTGCTTGGCTTCCGACAGCGGCGTGCGCAGGTCGGCGTCGCCCGTCATCAAGAGAGTGGGGGTTTGTACGTTACCGACCAACGATATCGGCGAAAATCTCAGATACCCCTCGGGGTTGTCCCAAGGCGTTCCGGGATAGCGGTACTCGTGGTAGGCGTAGTAGTTGTCGGCCACCAGCGTTTTGCTGATCCAGTTGATGACGGGTTTGGCGGCCACGGCGGCGCGAAATCGATCGGTCTTTCCCACGATCCAGGCGGTCATGATTCCGCCCGCGCTGCCGCCCGTGACGAAGAGATTGTCCTCGTCGATGTAGCCTCGGTCGATGACGGCGTCCACGCCCGAGATCAGATCGTCGTAGTCCTGCCCGGGATAGTTGTGGTAGAGCAGGTTCCCGAACTCCTCGCCGTAGCTCGTCGAACCACGAGGATTGGCGTAGAAGACGACGTACCCGGCGGAGGCGTAGAGCTGGATTTCCGCCGAGAAGCGGTCGCCGTAATTGGAGATCGGGCCTCCGTGAATCTCCAGAAGCAGGGGATAACTCTCCCCCGGATCGAAATCGGGAGGCTTGACGATCCATCCTTGAATCTCGCGCCCGTCGAAGCTCGACTCCCACAATATCTCCTCGACTTCTCCGAGTTGCTTGTGGCCCAGCACGTCGCGGTTGAGGTGAGTAATGGTTTCCGCTGCCGACCCTCCCCGCCTTCCGACAGCGAGTTCGGCCGGGTGGTCTGGCCGGGTCCTGGTCAGTACAAACCTGCCGTCGCCCGCCACGCTGTAGGAGCCGCCCCCGTAGGGACGTCCCAGCGAAGTCCCGCCCAGGCTGCGGGCCACGGTTTGGAAGCTCCCGTCCATGGTGGCATGGGCAAGCCGGGTGTTGCCCCGATGGTCGAACTGGAACCAGACACCGGTGCCCGCGGGGTCCCAGACGGGGGATGAGACGCTCCGGTCCAATGCGCTGCGGTCGATCAGGACGCGTTTGCCGTTCCGATCGCGGTTCATGATGTAGAGGCGGGTGACCTGGTAGGTCTGCACCCGGTCGTCGTAGCCGAGATAGGCGATCTTGGTTCCGTCGGGCGACACACTTGGGCTGTGGTCGGGACCGTCGCGGTCCGTCAGCGCCCGGATTTCGCCGTCCTCCAGCCTGACCTCGTAGAGCTCGGAGTTGCGGAATTCGCGTTCCCAGTCGGCATTCCGGTTGGCTGAGAAAATCAGCGACCGTCCGTCGGGGGTCCAGACAGGTGCAGAACGGTGATGGAAATCGCCGCTGGTGACCTGTCGCGCAGTCCCCCCCTCCACCGGTAGCACGAAGAGGTGCTCAAAGCCGGGTTCGAGGTCGCCGCGTCCGTCAGCTTCATGGCGAAGGCGGTCGATGACCGTGGGAGGAGGCGCCCATGTGGCTCCATCTGGTTTTGGCGGCGGTTTGACCAGCCTGGGAGGATCCTTGGGGACGAGCATCGAGAAGGCGATCCAGCGGCCATCGGGAGAAAAGCTCATCCCGGAGGGGGACCTTTGCAATTGGGTCAGCTGTGCCGTCTGCCCCGTGTCCATCCAACGCAGGAAGATCTGAGTACCCTTGTCGGTCGATGCTAGAAAGAGCAACCTGTCCCCATCGGGCGACCAGCGCGGAGACGATTCCCGGCCATCGCCCGAGATGAGCTGGCGGTGATTGCTGCCGTCGCTGTCGACGATCCACAGCTTCGAGCGCGCTCCGTCGCTCATGATGTCCATCGAGTTGCGGACGTACACGACCCGGCTCCCGTCGGGCGAGATTTGCGGATCCGAAGCGTACTCGAGTTCGAAAACATCGAGCTCGCCGAATCGCTGCGACTGCGAACCCGCCGAAAGCCCCCCACAACCCCACAAGACAAAAACCGCAACCCAAAAACCTCTCCGACTCATCATCCCTCCTAGAAAAAGTCTCAGCATGAAAATTCGAAATGCCGAAAATCGTGCAGCCGGGCTGCTAACAGCCCCGGCCTTAATCCTAAACAATAACCTGAATCTGCACAGGGACAGGAAAGAAAAGGCCTGGGCTCCGGTGCCACAGCTTTAGAATTGAGCAGGCTCAAAGCGATCGGCACTGAATTCTAAAGCTGTGACCCTCGTGAACGTCATCCGAGGTTGGGTTTTGCTGTGTCGAAGGCCCGCGCCGGAAAATGCCAAATGAGATGGGCGAGCACACTGGAGCGGCCGAGGAAGAAGAAGCCGAACAGGTTGGATCGCGGAGCAAAACAGGTCGTGGGGGGTCTGTTTTAGAATGGAGTCGAAGGGAGCCGGAGAATGAGCATCAAGATCTATCAATTCGACGCTTTCACCTCGAGACCGTTTGCCGGGAACCCAGCGGCGGTCTGCCTTTTGCCGGGAGCCGTGGACGCCGAGTGGATGCAGCAGGTGGCGCTGGAGATGAACTGCTCCGAGACGGCATTCCTGGTGGCTCGGAGTGACGGTGATTTCGATCTGCGTTGGTTCACGCCGGCTTGCGAGGTGGATCTCTGTGGCCATGCCACGCTGGGGAGTGCTCACGTGCTCTGGGAGGCGAAATTGCTCGACACGACACGCGAGGCCCGCTTTCACACCAGGAGCGGGTTGCTGACCGCTCGTCGAGTGAACGGCTGGATCGAAATGGACTTTCCGGCCGAGCCTGCCCGCTCGGCCGAGACGCCCCAGGGTATGCTCGAGGCGTTGGGGCTCGACACGGCGGTCTATGTTGGACGCAACCGTATGGATTTCCTGGTCGAAATCGCGGAGGACTCGGACCTTCGTCGGCTCCGCCCCGATTACGGCCCGCTCTCGCAGGTCGAAGCGCGGGGCGTGATCGTGACTTCACGAAGCGCGGACCCGGCCTACGACTTCGTCTCGCGTTTTTTCGCTCCCCAATCGGGTATCAACGAGGATCCGGTCACCGGTTCGGCGCACTGCTGCCTGGCGCCTTATTGGTCCCGAAAGCTGGGCAAAACGGAGCTGCGCGCCTTCCAGGCTTCGCCCCGCGGCGGCGAGATGACGTTGAGGCTTTCCGGTGACCGCGTCCTGCTGATCGGTCAGTCGGTGACCGTGCTGACCGCCGAGTTGGCCGACAGCGTCTCGCCCAAAACGGCGCAAGAGGCGGATGAGCGAAAGACCTACCAGCAGAAGGCTCAGGATCAGTTCGATCGCCTGGGTACGCGAATCGACGACCTGCTGGGTAAGGTCGAGACCAAGGCTCGCTCCGGTTACCAGCGCGTGGCCGAGGAAATCCGCGAGAAGCGCGGAAACACCGGCGCCAAGCTATCGGAACTCAAATCCTCCAGCGGCGAAGCCTGGAAAGAGCTCAAGCCCGGGTTCGAAAAGGCTTGGCAAGATCTGCGTCAAGCGTTCGAGAAGGCCGTCGAAGCCTTCGGGCGTTAAGCGTGCCGCGCCCTTCCGTGGCGCTGCCTTCCAGGCTGCGCTCCGGAAGAGTTCTACAGCGCAGGCAGGATGCCTGCGCCACTTTACACTTTCTCCCAACGACGGCTGCGCGCGCTTCTCTCGATCGCGTCGAGCGCCCGCTGATTGATCACTCCGTCCTCGAAATTCGGACTGGGCAGTTCGCCGCTTGCGATGGCCTGCATCAGTTCGTAAACGGCGTGAGTGAAGGTGTGCTCGTAGCCGATGATGTGCCCCGGTGGCCACCAGGAGCCGGTAAACGGGTGGACCGATTCTGTGACGTTGACGGTTCTGAACCCCTGGATGTCCGGCGGGTCGTCTTTTTGGTAGACCTCCAGCTCGTTGAGTCTCTCCAGGTTGAAGGCCACGCTGCCCTTGCTTCCGTTGATTTCGAACCGATTGTAGTTCTTTCGGCCGGTGGCGAAGCGGCTGGCCTCGATGGTGCCGAGCGCCCCGTTTTCGAACCGAACCACCGTGGCAGCCGCGTCGTCCACGGTCACCGTGCCCGTCCGAGAGGAATCTCCCACCAGGGGGCGTTCCTTGATGAAGGTCTCGAGCGTGCCTGAGACCTCGCTGATTTCGCCTACCAGATAGCGCGCCAGATCGAGCGAGTGAGAGAGAATGTCCCCCAGAGCGCCCGACCCCGCTTTCTCCTTTTGCAGCCTCCAAACCAGCGGGAAGTCGGGGTCTACGATCCAGTCCTGCAGATAGGTTCCCCGAAAGTGGTAGATGCGGCCCAGCCGCCCTTGCTCGATGAGACGCTTGGCTTGAACGACGGCCGGGACTTTCCGGTAGTTGTGGCAGATCATGTGCAGGACGCCCGCCTTGCGGACCGCCTGGTACATTTCCTCGGCCTCGGCGAGCGTGTTGGCCAAAGGCTTTTCGCAAAAGACCGTCTTACCCGCCTCGGCCGCCGCGATGGCGATGGGATGATGAGTATCCCCCGGCGTCGAGATGTCCACGACGTCGATATCGGAACGCTCCACCACCCGGCGCCAGTCCGTTTCGTATTCCTCCCAGCCGTAGCGCTCGGCGGCCGCTTTGACATTGTCTTTGTTGCGGCCGCAGATCACGGTCTGCCGCGGGCTGACCTCGAGGTCGAAGAAAGCCCGGACCTGACGGTAGGCATTGCTGTGCGCCTTGCCCATGAACTGATAGCCGATCAGTGCGACGTTGACGGTCTTGCTCATAGAATCCTTCCCCGGGACTGGAGAGTACGGAATCTCCGCCATAAAAACAATGACCACGAAGACGACATTGGGTGCCTGGTGAGCGGGCTGGCGATGCAGAGCCCCTCTGTCGTAACTCCCGCACTCCCGTCCTGCGCTTTCTCGTCGGGGAGCTCGAAGTTCGACGTCGGAGCCCTCGTGGACGACCAAGAGGGAAGACCCGAACGGGCAGGATTAGATGTGCGAAATGGGACGTTCGAACCGTGTGGCGGGTGGTGACCCTCCCCCAACCCGGGAACCTGTAGAAACTGCGAACCGGACTGGCGGGGATGCCTAACGTGCGTTCTTTGTGCTCGGGACAGGCAGGGATGCCTAACGTGCGTTCTTTTGCTTCGAGACAGGCAGGGATGCCTGTCTTCCGTTCTTTTTGCTCAAGCTCAGGACGTA
>JBFGHF010000285.1:0-5822 GCA_041578355.1 Acidobacteriota bacterium | reverse complement strand
TGTTTCGAATCTTTCCTCTGACGATAGCGGGCACGGCCGTGAGAGGCGAGTACACGATCTTGACGGAAACCAGCGGGCGGCTGGGTGTGGTCACGGGAGGTCTCGAGGTCAGCGGCCGCTACGGGTTTCCCCACGACCTGGCCCATTTCTTTCACCTTCCCGGCATCGCGGCCTCGCGCCTTCTTCTCTTCAACCCCGACCGGGAGCGGAGTTTGAAGGGAGTTTTGGAAGCGCTGGACGAGCAAGGCTCGCCGGCTGATCTTGCTCTTGGGGGTCTGACACCCGAGACCGCCGGGGTTTTCGGCTTTGAACTGCCTCCCGCTGGAGCGACTCTGCTGGAAACCCAGGGGCAGCAACAGTTCCTGGGCTCGGTTCACGTCGACGCGCAGGCCGCATTGGGAAATGCGCTTCTGCTCGACACGCCCTTCGGTGCAACCGGCGTGGGAGCGGCCAAGCCGCTGCACGCCTTCCTGGTTCCCGTGGAGGTTTCCGAGGGTGGCGCCCAAACCGATACCGGCTTGGCCCTGAACAACTTGGATGGCCGGAGCAGCCGCATCTATCTGCGGCTGCAAGACCAAGCGGGCAACCTGCGCTCCCAAACCACGTTCGAGCTGGCGGGGCGGGCCCAACTGGCGCGCTTCGTTCGCGAGCTGCTTTCCGTGCCCGACGAATTCAGGGGGACGCTCTTCGTAACCTCGGTGCGTCGCTTGGCCGCCACGGCCATCCGCACTTCGCCGGGTGTCTTCACCACCTTTCCGGTCATCTCGAACCGCATCGACAGCCGCCTGCTCTTCGCCCACTTCGGCCAGGCGCCCGGCCTCTCTTCGGAGCTGCTGTTGGTCAACCCGTCGGCGCATCACAGCGCCGATGAGGTCGAGATTCAGGCGAGGGACGCCGGCGGTGGAACGGTCGGCGTCACCTGGAACGGAGTTTTCTATCCGAGCGGGCGTGCGACGGTGTCGATCCCGCCGCTGGGAACAGTCCGCATGCGCACTGGCGGCGCCCCGGTGGTCGGATGGCTCGATGTTTTCTCGGAGATTCCCGTGGGAGGAGTCCTCTTGTTCCGCTCCGACCAAGTGGGTACGGCGGGTGTGGGAGAAAGTCTGATCAGCAAGGAGTTCGTGCTGCCGCTACAACGAGACGAGGAGGCCGGCACGGACACGGGTTTCGCCCTGGCCAACACCGGACCGGGGCAAATCGGCGTCCGCCTGCAGGCGCGCGGAGTCGATGGTTCGCCCACGGGTCCCGAGGTGGAATTGGTCCTGGGCCCCTTTCAGAACCTGGCCCGCTTCCCCAACGATCCCGACATCGACCTGGGTCTACCCTCCGATTTCACCGGGACTCTCTGGATCGATGCCGACGGCCCCGTCGCCGTCACCGCCATCCGCCAATCCCCGGGGGTGCTCACCACCTTCAGCGCCGTCAGCCTCGAACAACCCGTCACGCCGACGGGCGATTGAGGGAACAGGACGTTGGGCCTTGACTCTCGGGCGAGCCTGAAAACGGTTGTATGGACGGCGATCCGAGGCGGGGATTAACCGGTTTTCGAGTCGAAGCAGTTGCCGCTTGGTTACGGTGTCGTCGCTTCGGGCAATTTCTCCATTCGTGCTATGATCAAACCATCCGTGTAGTTCCATTGAGAGGCTCGGTTTCAATGGCGCTCCAAGCTGGAGGCGGCGGCCGGCTCCCAAACCGTTCCCGGCCAGGGCTGTCGGACCTGCCCAAGCCATCGCGATCAGATGGACCTCAGTGACATCGTTGCGGCCACCGACGAGCCCGCCTTCTCGGTTGACCACAACAGCAGAATCGGTCATTGGAATGGCGCGATTTCGCGACTATTCGGCCTGAACCCGCCTGAAGCGGAAGGGAGGCTATGCCATCGGGTTCTTTGCGGCGTCGATAGCTTCGGGAATCGCTACTGCGGCAAGAACTGTCCCGTGCTGAGAATGGCTCGGCGGCAAGAGCCCATTCACCGATTCAAGCTGACGATCCAGACGGCTCAAGGGCGCAGACTGCAAGTCTGGGTCTCGGTCATCGCTCTGCCCCGGGCTGGATCCAGTCAATTCGACTTGATCCATCTGCTCAGCCTTGTCGGGGAAAGAGCCCAGCGTTCATCCGACCATTGCTCGCTTCCGGACCATCAGAGCCGAACTCTACCTCAACCCGGACTCCTTCCCATGGAACAGCGCCTCACCCGCCGCGAGTTGGAGGTCATCCGGCTTCTCGCTGTAGGCCAGGGGACGGCGCAGATCGCAGGCCTCCTCTTCATCTCACCGCATACCGTCCGCAACCACATCCAAAGCATTTTCGGAAAACTCGGAGCCCACACGCGACTGGAAGCGGTTGCGCTGGCTCAACGTTTGAATCTGGTCTGATCTCCCACAGCAAACCCCTGCACTAGGTCATCCGCACTATCAATTGGTGCCCAAAATGACGAATTGGGCTCATCGACATTCCAGTGGATTGGCCGTAGCCTGGGATCTACTGAAACCAATCTACCTCACAACTCCGGAGGCAGCTAAATGAGGCTTCCCAGCTGGATTCCGACCGCTTTCATCGCAGTGCTCCTCATGGGAACATGGCTCTTCATCCAAAGCCACCAGAGACCCCCGGTGGAAGCGACGAACGAGCCTTCAGTGGGACCGGCCTGTCCACTCGATCCGGCCACAGAACCCCATAGCCACCCTCCTGGAGAAGGGCATCTTGACCCGGAAGTGCATTCCCATCCGGATGGCCACTCCCACTCAGAAGGGGATGACCAAGAAAACGCCTGGAACGGACTCCAAGAGGTCGATCTTACAGAGGCGTTCACTTTTCGGCCGGAACAGGGCGAACGGGCTTCCTTGCGCTATCGATTGGCGGAACCCGCGCAAGTTCAGATCCGTGTGAAGCATTCCGGCACCAGAGAGCTCTTTCTGGCTACCCTCCTCAACTGGGAGCGACGCGAGGCGGGCGAGCATGTCGAGATTTGGGACGGTTGCGACTACTCGGGCAATCGAATCGACATGTCGAAAGCGACCATGACGCTGTTCGCCCGCCCGCCCGGGCACGGGCATGAAATCATGCCCCTCGACGCTCGAACCCCCGAGGAGATCGTTCACAGCGAAGAAGAGCATAAGCACGAAACCCACCACCCATGGGCCGAAGAGGTGCCAACCCTTCAAATCCTCGAGCCCCAGCCCCAATCCGAGTTGAGCGGAGTCGTAGTGATCCGCTCGCAAGTCGACGAAGACCAGCGAGGTTACGGCGACATCTACGGCTACGGGGTTCGCTACTACGTTGACGGAGTCCTGGCGCGGGAAGAGTTCTACCAGCCCGAGAGTAACGGGACCTTCGCCTATCGTCTGGACACAACAGCGTTCCCCGACGGCGCTCACTTACTTCGGGTGGGCATGTGCGATCACCATCAACACGCATCGTCTGCCAGCGTCCCGGTGGTCTTCAGCAACAGCATTAAAAACCCCGAACCATAAGGAGATCAGAAATGAAACGAATCGCATTCCTCATCGCAATCGCCATCGCGCTTGGCTTCGTTGGCGTCTATTACGCCACCGAGGCCGAAGCCTGCTGTGGGGCTTACTACGATCCCGTCATCCAGAACCTGAACTGCGAACCCGGTGAACTGTGGCCGCCAAACCACAAGTATCGCAACATCATGGTCACCGCGGACGTCAGCCGCGATCCCAGCGACCGATCCGATGTGACTGCCGACTGGAAGGTGATGACCGTGACCAGCGACCAGCCGGACGACGGCGATGGTATCGGCGACGGCGAAACAACCAACGACTGCTATGTGGAGGTTGCGTACTCAAACGATCCGGAGATCGGAGGGTACGGAATGGTCAAGGCCCGCGCCGAGCGCTGCGGAGAAACCGCGGCGTTTCTCGGCAGGGGTCGCACCTACACGATTGTGGTGCAGGCTTGGGCTAGAGGACGATACGTGACCCGCACGGCCACTGCTTCCTGCGAAGTCTACGTCCCCCACGATAAGGGGCCAAACGGCTAAAGAGCCGTTGAGTTCGCCATCGCATTTTTCGGGCAATCGGTGTCTCCCCTTGCAGTCCGATTGCCCGGACTTCAGGTCTGTGTTCCCTACCGGGAGGTAGCCGTCATGCTCCGGGCAGGAATCCCCATTTTTCTTATCTGCCCGCTCCTGGCCCTCATGCTGGTCCCGGCATGTCAGACGGAAGCGGGGGAACCGCCTCACCTTCTGCACATCGATACTCCCGACAAAGGTTATCTCCACCTTCCGGTCCGGATCACCGATCGCTCGACCGCCCCGGCACTGACTTTCGACCCGCAGCGGGACCCGCCCGCGACGATTTCCTACCGGCTCACACGGGATGGAATGATTCGCGTCCGTGTGGTCTGGCGGCAGAATCCGGACCTCGTTTTGCGGACCCTTCTCGATTGGACCAAGCAGGATTTCGGACCGCACAGCTTGACCTGGGACGGCAGGGACGCTTCGGGCAACCTCGTAGACAACCGCCGAGCATGGGTCACTTTCGAGGGAGACGACTCCCGTCACTTAGGGCACCCGGTGAAAGACTGTCACGAATTGGCTGTCGAGATTGACATGGAGGCTCCGGTGGCCGTCCTCGACTCGCTGGGTCAGCTCTCGGCGCGCCTCATCGAGGACACGCCATTCGGTCGCGAGGGAGGCTACACGGTTCGTTGTTACCTGGACTTCCAGCCCTGGGGTGAAGCCCGAGTGGAAGCGACCACCGACAGGTTCACTCTGCCCTGCGACTCCCGGCTCCCTGCCGGAGAACATCTGCTGACCATCAATGTGGACGACGGTGCTGATCATGCCGCGGTCGCCAGTCTGGTGGTCCAAAAAGGGAGCGACCGGACAACCGGCAGAGGCCGGACTTTGTTCATCGAGGCGGGATGCCCGGCTTGCCACCTCCTGGACAACGCCACCTGGCATGAGGAAGGCCCCGGCTTGCTGCATATCGGAAGCCGCCGGCCCAGGGATTTCCTCCACCGTATCATCCGATCTCCCCGGTCCTTGAACCGGACTTCGCAAATGCCAAAAGATCCCCTCAGCGAAGCCGAAGTCACAGTCTTGGTGGATTACCTCGCGTCTCTCAAACGCCCTCCGGGAGCGGCAGTACGGCCCGGATCGACCATCTACCATGACGAAGGCTGTGCCGACTGTCACGACACGCCCGGCGAATTCGGCTCCATGCCGGGACCCGCTCTGGCAGGCATTGGCCGCCTGCGATCGGATACCTACTTGGAAGGCGTCATTCTCAACCCCGGGGACTGGTTCCCGCGAACGGCCATGCCTCCCACAGTCCTCGAATCCCCGGAGCTCGCCAACCTGATCGCCTACCTGCGAGAGTTGTAAACTCCCGATGTCCAATCTTGCTTTCCGGGTTCGAAGCACCCTCGAAAAGATAATGAGCCCACCTCTTTGATTTTGCTAAGCTGTTGGCCGGAGCGAGCCCGGGTGGCGGAACTGGCAGACGCACAGGACTTAAAATCCTGAGGGAGTTCACTCCCGTGTGGGTTCGAGTCCCACCCCGGGCACTTCTGACACTTGCACTTGGAACATCACACGTTGGCGTTCGCCGCTTGGTCGCTCCAATGCCGCCGTTGATGTATGCGGCGCTGTTCTCCACGGTTGCTTGGGAAATGCCGCTGTGGGCGCAGAAGAAGGCAGTGCGTATTTCGCGGCGAGTTCTTCCTCGAAGCAGTCGTGTGAACTGAAGCGCGGGATGGTTTTGTCAAGTCTAGGCGGTCTTCCTCATGCCGTTCGCTCCATCGGTACTTTGAAATAGCCTGCTTTTCCGGCAGCTTGTATGGCCTCTCTCCCA
>JBFGHF010000284.1:0-5823 GCA_041578355.1 Acidobacteriota bacterium | reverse complement strand
CGACCTGTCCCTGGCGGACCCCGCGGATGTGATTCACGTTGATTTCGAGTCCCACACAGGCTTTGTCGAAACCTGCCCGAAGCACGGCGCCCCAGCTCCCCAGCGTCTCGGCAAGTGCGGCCGAGGCACCCCCGTGGAGCAAGCCGTAAGGCTGGACGGTTCGGGAATCGACCGGCATCGTTGCCTTCAGATAGTCGTCTCCCAGCTCGGTGAAGCGGATGCCCAGATTGTTGATCAAGGTTTCCTTGCAGCGCTCATTGAGGTTTTGGAGTGTGGGTCGCTCGCGCCAGATCATCCCGGAAGGGTAACGGGCGCCCTCCCGCCGTTCAAGGCCCGTGCTGCCTTGCGTGGCATCGTTGCACATTGAGAGAGTGTCGGCTAGCCTGAAGCCCGAAGCCAGGAGCCGAAAAATGCAATCCCCCATCCCCAAGTTCATCGGCGCTGCGGTGAAGCGCCGGGAGGACCCGCAGCTCCTCACCGGCCGCGCCAAGTACGTGGCCGACGTCGAGCTGCCGGGTGCGCTTTGGATGTATCTGGTCCGCAGCCCGCAACCTCACGCCCAAATCCAAGGCGTCGACCGCACAGGCGCGCAGAGGGTCCCGCGAGTGGTCGACGTCCTGGTCGCCGCCGAGATCAACCCGTCCGTGGCGGAACCGTTGCCGGTCCTGGTCGGTTCACCAGTGGGAGAGTTCGAATCGGTTTACAAGACCGCCCGTTTCCCGCTGCAGGAGAATCGGGTTCGATTTGTGGGCGATCCGGTTGCCGTGGTGGTGGCAGAAGACCCCTACGCCGCCGCAGATGGCGCCGAAGCGGTTCACGTCGACTATGAGCCGCTCGAGGTGGTCAGCGGGGTGAGCGAGGCCGCCAAACGTCCCGCCATCCACGACGAATGCTCGGACAATCGCGCCTTCGTCTGGAGGGTTGAAGGTGGCGACGTGGATCGAGCCTTTCGGGAAGCAGCGGTCACCGTGGAATTGGAAGCCGCCATCCAGCGCCTTATCCCCAACGCGATGGAACCGCGGGCCGTGGCCGCCGCTTACGATTCCGGCTCGGACCACGTCACCCTCTGGACGACGACTCAGATCCCGCATCAGGTTCGGGACGATCTGGCGGCCATCCTCAACATTCCGGCCCAACAGCTTCGCGTCATCGCGCCCGAGGTCGGTGGGGGATTCGGAGCCAAGTCCAATGTCTATCCGGAAGAGGTGCTGGCTGTCCTTCTGGCCCGCAAGCTGAAACGACCCGTGCGCTGGAACGGAACCCGAAGCGAAGACTACGTGGCCACCAGCCATGGCCGGGACCAGCGAAACAAGATCCGCTTGGCGGCCGACGCCGAGGGCCGAGTCACTGCCGCCGACCTGACCGTGGAAGCCGATGTGGGTGCTTACCTGACACGGGTCACGCCCGCCGTCACTCCCTTCACGGGAGTCATGATGACTGGGGTCTACGACATTCCCGCCGCCCGGGCTCGCGCCATCGGATACTTCACGAACCGCGCCCCGATCGAGCCCTACCGGGGTGCAGGACGCCCCGAAGCCTGCTACATGATCGAGCGGGCGATGGACCTGCTGGCGCGGAAATCGGGACTCGATCCGGCCGAGATCCGGCGCCGGAATTTCATTCCCAGCGACCGCTTTCCCTATCGCACCGCCCTGGGCTTGGAATATGACAGCGGCGACTACGGGCGCGCTCTCGATCGTGCGCTGCAGGCCTCGGATTATTCCGGGTTTCGGCAAAGTCAAACGCGCGGCAAATCAAAACTCCTGCGCGGCATCGGCTTGTCCTCCTACGTTGAGATTTGCGGGTTCGGCCCCTGGGAATCGGGGACGGTCAGCGTCGCCGCAGACGGCTCGGTCACGGTCTTGAGCGGTACCACGCCCAACGGCCAGGGTCATCAAACCAGCTGGGCCCAGATCACGGCTGAAACCCTCCAGCTGCCCATGGACCGGATCACCGTCAAACTCGGCGACACGGGTGTGGTCCCTCGGGGAATCGGAACTTTCGGCAGCCGCAGCGCTCCAGTGGGCGGCACCGCCGTCCTGGAGAGCTCCGTCGAAGTGCGCCGCCAGGCCAAGGCGGTGGCCGCCCACTTGTTGGAAGCCGATATCGAAGACCTCGTGCTCGAGGAGGGCCGATTTCACGTCATCGGCGCACCCCACCGATTCTTGGGGTGGGACGATGTGGCGCGGGCGGCACACAGCGAGCAAATGCCTCCCCAACTGCGTGGAGGTTTGACGGCGGAAAAAAGGTACAAGCCCCGGGGCGACACCTATCCCTTCGGGGTTCATGTTTGTGTCGTCGAGGTGGACCCCGAGACGGGCTCCGTCAAGATCTTGCGCTACCTGACGGTGGACGACTGCGGACGCGTCATCAACCCGCTCCTGGTGGAGGGGCAGGTCCAGGGAGGCATCGCCCAGGGTCTGGGCCAGGCACTCTGGGAAGAGGCCGTCTACGACGATTTCGCCAACCTGCTGACAGGGACCCTGATGGACTACGGCCTGCCGCGGGCGGATTCACTACCGCTTTTCGAGACGGCTCGAACCGAAACTCCCACTCCCCTCAACGCCTTGGGCGTGAAGGGCATCGGCGAAGCCGCCACCATCGGGTCCACGCCCGCGGTCGTCAACGCGGTCATGGATGCGCTGCGCTCCTTTGGGATCGAACATCTCGACACCCCCCTGACTGCTCCGAAGATCTGGCGAGCGCTGAAATCGAAGAGAAGTTAACCCCATCCGACGCAGACTTGGCCCCTTCGCTGCGAAGTTGATGAAAAACGCCGGCCAGCAGGGATTCGCTCACTCTTCCGGGTTTGCCCCCGGTTTATCCGGTGTCTTCGGAGGCGTCACTTTCTTCTCTTCTCGAGGTTCGAAAAGCTTTTCCCTGCGGCGTCCTGTCAACACTCCGTAGAGGGGCATCACGACGGCCAGTAGCATGTAGACGTTCCCCGGAGGGACAAGGCGGTGTGGCGTGGTGAACAGAGCCAGAAACGCGGACACGAGTCCGATGGCCACCATGATGATCCAGACCCCGATCTCTGCGCGTGTGTCGAAAAGCTCAGGAGGCGTCAGCGATAGCGCCTTTCGGTGTCGCCAAGCGTGCAGGTTCAACAACAACATGACCCCCGACATGGCGACGTAGCCGCAACTGTAAATGGCGAGAGACTGGTAGATCTCAGCGGGGCCCGACACCGAAGCATCGGGCGACAAGAAGCCGCCGGAGAGGTAGTTCAGAAAGACCGAGAAGATGTACTTGAGCGGATAGACGTAACAGAGAACGACGAACACCAATCCTCCGCTCAGCCAAATGCTGGGAAGGTCCTCGATCCCGTAGCGGCGGCTCCATTGCCAATGGCCGTACCAGAACATCATCAAGAGCAGGAAGCTGATCAGGAAGGCGGGAATGTCCTGCATGGCCTTGACCAGCAGTGCGTAATTCGTCGGAACCGCGTCGATCGAAACCACCAACAGTGTGACGGCGAAGGCAAAGGCTGCGTCCGTGAACGTCTCCAACCGAGTCATTTCCAGACCCCTGAGGCAGAAATCCGAAGAATGTCGGGGCCCCGCTCGCGGCGGGGACTCCTCCGCTTTTCTTGCCATGGCAGGCCCAAGTGTAGGCAAGGGCCGCAGTCGAGCACAAATCTGTCTGCAGTTCGAGCGATGGCAGGGCGGAACGGCCCCCGGGGCTGCCGGCGTGGGGCAGCAGAGGCCGCGGCGGACCGCCAAGTTTGCGGCCACACACGGAACGCCCTCTTTCCGGCGCTCTTGCTGGGAACCGATCAGGCTTGAACTTCGTTTCTCGGAGAGGGTAAACAAAAGGAAAGCTCAAACGGAAAAGGAGGGAGATGCGATGAAAGACAAGTGGATGCTTCGAGGCGTCGAATACAGCAACTGCAACTGCAACTACGGCTGCCCCTGCCAGTTCAACGCTCCCACAACCTACGGGCATTGCGAGGCGGTTGCCGCCGGCCTGATCGAGGAAGGCTACTTCAACCAGACCAAACTCGACGGTCTGAAGTGGGCGATGCTCCTCTATTGGCCCGGCGAGATCGCCGAAGGCAACGGCCGCCAGCAGGCCATCATCGACGAAAACGCCGACGACGCCCAAAGGGCGGCATTGGGAAAAATCCTCCACGGGGAATCCACCGCCCCGGGAGCCACTTCTTTCCACGTCTACAACAGCACGATGTCCGAGGTCCTGGAACCTCTTTACGCACCCATACAGCTGGAGATCGACGTCGAGGGCAGAAGATCTTACCTCAACATTCCCGGCGTGGTTGAATCGACCGGAGCACCGATCATCGATCCCCACTCGGGCCGGGAACACCGGGCCCGAATCAACCTGCCCGACGGGTTTGAATACACGGTGGCGGAGATGGGTTCGGGGACGACCCGGTCGGTAGGGGCAATTCCTCTCGACTTGACCTCGTCCTACGGCCAATTCAACCTACTTCACTTGAATCAGGACGGGGTGATCCGCTAGAACCGTCTCCTTCTCGGATGATCGTGGTCATGGCCCATACCCTCCCCCGTCGCGACCGATTGGCGATTCTTTCGGGTCTGCTGGGAATCAGCCTGCTTGCCTGGGCTTATCTCATTTACATGGCAGCCGGGATGGAACGGATGACCGCGGACTCGCTGCTGCGCCTCCGGCCCTGGGGGACGATCGACTTCGCGCTCATGTTCGTGATGTGGGCGGTGATGATGGTGGGGATGATGGTTCCCACGGCCATTCCGATGACGATGATCTACGCCGCCGTGGCCCGCAAGGCGCAAGGACAGGGCGCCCCCCTGGCTCCGGCGGCGATTTTCGTGTCGGGCTACGTTGTGGTTTGGACGGGTTTCAGCTTGGCGGCGACCTTCTGCCAATGGATCCTGGACCAGGCCGCGTTGCTCTCTCCGATGATGGTGACCAATAGCCCGGCACTGGGAGCCCTGCTCCTGATCGGCGCGGGCGTCTACCAGATGACCCCTGCCAAGAATGCCTGTTTGCGTCACTGCAGGGCGCCGGCCCACTTCTTTGCCTCCCAGTGGCTGCCGGGTCGCTGGGGCGCCTTCCGTCTCGGACTCGTGCACGGAGCCTATTGTCTGGGATGTTGCTGGATTCTGATGGGGTTGCTCTTCGTGGGCGGGGTGATGAACCTGCTCTGGATTGGGGCGATCACGGCCTTCGTCCTGCTCGAAAAAGTCCTGCCTTTCGGCGACTTGGGCGGACGCTTGGCGGGGGTGGCCATGATCGTGCTGGGTTTGCTGGTTCTGATCGGCGGCTGAGATTCCGAAAGAATCGCTCTGACAGGACGCCAGGAGCAAGGACGAACAATGATTGCACGTACTTGGCACGGCATCGTTCCCGAGGAAAAGGGGGACGCCTATCTGCAGTATGTGATCGAGACGGGAGTCGCCGACTACCGCTCGACTCAGGGTTTTCGAGGAGTCCGGATCATGCGTCGAAAGGAGGCAGGTGTCGAGCACTTTCTGGTGACGTCGCTGTGGGATTCGCTGAATTCCATCCGCGCCTTCGCCGGAGACGACATCGACCGTGCCCGCTACTATCCGCAGGACACCGAGTACCTGATCGAACTGGAGCCGACTGTCGAGCACTGGCAGGTGTGGGAACTGTGAAAAGCCGTGCCCAGAGGCATGACCAGCGATGGGGTCGAGATTCGGCCCTCCCTCTCATCAGTCCCCTAGGGACGGCTGAAAAAACGGCGCGGTTTCAATCGTTTCTCCGGGACTCTGAACACGACCGGGGGTGCATACCCAGGGCTGAAGCCCTGGGCTATTTTCACACCGCCCCTGCGGGGCTCTTAGCATCCGCCATCGGGGG
>JBFGHF010000283.1:0-5835 GCA_041578355.1 Acidobacteriota bacterium | reverse complement strand
TTGGGCGGGGGCGCGTTCGCTCACTTCCACCTCCGGCCCCGGCATCTCTCTGATGTCTGAGTTCGCCGGTTTGGCCTATTTCGCCGAAGTCCCGTGCGTGGTCTTCGACGTTCAGCGAGTCGGTCCCAGCACCGGGCTGCCGACGCGCACCTCGCAGGGAGACGTCACCTCGCTCTACTACTTGTCTCACGGCGACACCAAGCACCTGGTGCTCTTCCCCTGCGATATGGCCGAGTGCTTCGAGTTCGCCCAACAGGCCCTCGATCTGGCGGAGCGGTTTCAGCAACCGGTGTTCGTCGCCACCGACCTCGACCTGGGGATGAACAACTGGATGTCGGATCCCTTCGACTATCCCACGCGGCCTCTCGACCGCGGCAAAGTGCTGAATCCCGAGCAACTCGAGCAACTGAAGGAGTACGGCCGCTACAAAGACGTCGACGGCGACGGCATCTGCTACCGGACCTTGCCCGGCAACAACAGCGGCAAAGGCGCCTTTCTGACCCGTGGAAGCGGACGCAACGAGTACGCCAAGTATTCCGAGCGTCCCGAAGACTTCTCCGGCCAGATGGACCGCCTCTCGCGGAAGCACGAAACCGCCAAATCCCACGTTCCGCAGCCCGTCGTCCGCGGCGATGGCAACAAGATCGGTGTGATCGCCTTCGGCTCCTCCGATCCGGCCATTTTGGAAAGCTTGGACCAGCTCAAAACGGAATACGGAACCGAGGTCAGCTATCTGCGGATTCGTGCTCTCCCCCTGACCAATCACATCGACGATTTCGTGGCGGGCCACCAGCAGGTCTACGTGGTGGAGCAGAACCGCGACGGACAGATGGCCGATTTGATCAAGCTCGAGGTCGACGGCGCTTCGGCCAAGATCAGAAAGATTCGCCACTACGACGGCTTGCCCATCGACGCCCGGTTCATCACCGATCGCGTCGTTGCGGAAAGCCGACTGGAAAGGGTGCAGTAATGCCCGTTGGAACACCGCGGCCTCGAAAAGGCAAAACCAATCGTCTCGGTCTCTCAATGGTCGATTATCGTGGAGTCCCCTCGACGCTCTGCGCCGGTTGCGGGCACGATTCGATCACCAGCCAGATCATCAAATCGTTCTACCAGATGGGAATCGATCCCCAACAGGTGGCGAAGATGAGCGGGATCGGCTGTTCGAGCAAGACCCCCGCCTACTTCCTCGGGAAGTCGCACGGGTTCAACGCGGTGCACGGGCGCATGCCCTCGGTGGCCACGGGAGCCATGCTGGCCAACCGTCAGCTCATCTGCGTGGGTGTCAGCGGAGACGGCGACACTGCATCCATCGGGCTGGGTCAGTTCTGCCACCTCCTGCGCCGCAACGTCCCCATGATCTACATCATCGAGAACAACGGGGTTTACGGCCTCACCAAAGGGCAGTTTTCGGCAACGGCCGACAAAGGCGCCACGCTCAAGAGCGGTGTCATCAACGAGCTGCCCGCGATCGACTGCTGTGCGCTGGCGATCGAGATGGGTTGCAGTTACGTCGCTCGATCCTTCGCCGGCGACCCCAAGCAGGTCGTGGCGCTGCTGCAGGGCGCCCTCAGCCACAGCGGGACCAGCGTGCTGGACATCATCAGTCCCTGCGTCACCTTCAACAACAGCCCCGACTCCACCAAGAGCTACAGTTGGGCCAAGGAGCACGAAGAGCTGCTCCATGAGATCGACTTCGTACCTCACTTCGAGCCGATCGAGACAGTCGAGTACGGTGAGGGGGAAGTCACCGACGTGGAAATGCGCGACGGTTCTCACATCCGCTTGCGCAAGCTGGAGCGGGACCACGACCCGATGAATCGTGCCGGGGCCCTGCGGCTGTTGCGCTCCACCCGCGAGTCGGGCGAATTCCTGACCGGCCTTGTCTACGTGAACCCGGTGGCCGAGAACTTCATCGACATCCTTCATCTCGAGGAGGACCCGCTGAGTCGGCTTCCCAGCGAGAAGCTGCGTCCCGGCAAAGAGGCGCTCCAGGAGGCGATGCAGGAGTTGATGTAGATAGGGCTCACCGCTTGCCGCTCATCGCTCACCGCCGCGAGCAGTCTGCCTTTCCAGCCTTGGTCAGAAATGTGAACAAGCAGCCGCCGGCCCGGGAATCCGGGGAAAACAGCGGTCTGCAGTGAGCGGTTAGCGGAATTCCTGGAGATGACCGACAAACCTCAACGCGTCGCCGTCCTCGGCGCCGGGACGATGGGCTCGCAGATCGCGGCCCATCTGGCCAACGCCCGCATCCCTTCCATCCTGCTCGATCTGCCGTCGCAAGAAGGAGATCGAAGCGCCATCGCCCGGCAAGCCTGGAAATTCCTGGCCAAACGGAAGCCTCCCGCGCTCTTCACGCTCGAGCGGGCCCGGCTCATCGAGGTAGGGAATTTCGAGGACGACATGGACCAGGTCGGATCCTGCGATTGGGTGATCGAGGCGATCGCCGAGAAGCTCGAATGGAAACGGTCCCTCTTCGAAAAGGTGGCGGCTCACCGCCAGCCCGGCACGGTCGTATCGACCAATACCAGCGGACTCCCCCTCTCGAGCCTGGCGGAGGGGTTCGACGAGGATTTCCGCCGCCACTTCCTGGGAACGCACTTTTTCAACCCTCCACGCTACATGAAACTCCTCGAGGTGATACCCGGTGAGGAGACCCTTCCCGAAGTCCTGGCCTGGATCGAGAGAATCGGCGGCAGCTTGTTGGGCAAGGGGATCGTCATCGCCAAGGACCGGCCCAATTTCATCGGCAACCGCATCGGGACCTTTGCCGGTTGCCGCGCCATGGCGTTGCGCGAAGAACTGGGCCTCACCATCGAAGAAGTCGATTTCCTGACCGGACCCGCCATCGGGCGCCCCAAAACGGGAACCTATCGTTTGGGCGATCTGGTGGGAAACGACGTCATGGCCTACGTCCAGCACAATCTCTACGAGAATCTCCCGGAGGACCCTTGGAGAGAGAGCTTCCTGCCCGATCGGCTGCTCAGCGAGCTGGTCAAACGGGGCTGGGCGGGACGAAAAGCCGGCCGAGGCTTTTACCGCAAGGTGGGCAGCGAGATCCTCGTCCTCGACCCCGAAACCTTCGAATACCGGTCGCAGACGAAACCTGAGTTTCCCTCGGTCGCCGCCGTGAAGGAGGAGCCGAATCCCGCCCGCCGAGTGGCGGCCATCCTCGAGGCAGGAGGCCGCGCCGCCGACTTCCTCTGGCCCCTGCTGCGCGACACGTTCGCCTACGCGGCGGGCCGCGTCCCTGAAATCACCGACGAGTTCTACCAGATCGATCGGGCCATGCGCTGGGGATTCGCCTGGGACCTGGGCCCTTTTCAGCTTTGGGATGGACTGGGTGTCGAGCGGGTGGTCGAAAGAGCCCGCGGCGATGGTGTCGAGTTCCCCGATTGGATCTCGGCCCTCCTCGAGACATCCCGGCAGAGCTTTTACGTCGAGAAAGACACGGTGCGCTACTTCGACGCGGGGCGCCGCAGCTATCAGGACCTGCCTTCCGACCCCGAAAAACTCAGCATCAAGCTGCTCAAGCGCCAAAAGCCTGCCATCCTCTCCAACCCGAGCGCCAGTTTGATCGATCTGGGCGACGGTGTGGCCTGCCTGGAATTCCATTCCAAAATGAACTCGCTCGATCCCCAGATCGTGGCGATGTCTCAAGAAGCGCTCGCCGAAGTGGAGCGAAACTTCGTGGGAATGGTGGTGGGCAATCAGGGCCGCGACTTTTCGGTGGGTGCGAATCTTTTCTTTCTGCTCCAGGCGGCGACCGCCGGACAATGGGATCAGATCGATCAATCGGTGCGCGCCTTCCAAAACATGACGACGTCTTTTCGGGCGGCTTCCAAACCGGTCGTGGCGGCGCCCTTTCAAAGGACGTTGGCGGGTGGCTGTGAAGTCTGCCTGGGATGCGACGCAATCGTGGCGGCCGCCGAGACCTACCTGGGGCTGGTCGAGGTCGGTGTCGGCCTGATTCCCGCCGGGGGAGGAACCATGGAACTGCTGGCGCGCAACGTGGAGGAGTTCAGCTCCGACCCGGGCGCCGACAGAATGCCCGGCGTCAAGAGAGCCTTTCAAGCCATCGGAATGGCCAAGGTGAGTTCGAGCGCCGACGAAGCACTCGAAATGCGCATTCTGCGAGCTTCGGACCGGATCGAAATGGATGGCGACCGGGTTCTCTTTCGGGCCAAAAAGAGGGTGCTGGGTCTGGCCGAAACGGGCTACCAGGCTCCCCCGCCCCGTACTGACATTCCCGTGGAAGGGGCGTCAGGACTTGCCGTTCTGCAAGTGGGGCTGCACCTCATGAAGTCCGCGGGATACATATCGGAATACGATGCCGTGCTGGGCCGCAAGCTGTCCTATGTCCTCTGCGGGGGAGATCTCAACCACTCCACAACCGTTGGCGAGGACTACCTGCTCGATCTGGAACGTGAAGCCTTTGTTTCGCTGTGCGGGGAAGAGAAGACCCGCCAGCGGATCGAAGCCATGCTCAAGACCGACAAGCCGCTGAGGAATTAGCGGTCGGCCCGGGGCGGATGCTTTCGGACCCGTCCTCGGGAAGGGGGTGGCCAACTCAGGTGGCAAACCCGGCGCTCGAGAGAGTTTTCAGGCCGTCAACTCCTCAGCTTCTCCCTCCTCCTGATATCGCTTGCCGGCGATAAACGCCTGAACGTATTGGTCTTTAGATCGGTGAAGAGCCTTGAGGTCCCCCTCAAAATGGATCAGGCCGTCCTTGAGCAGGATCACCCGGTCGGCCACGATCTCCATGCACTTCAGGTCGTGTGTCACTACGATCGAGGTCAGTTCCTCCTGTCGGTTCAGCTTGCGGATCAGCCGGCTCAAAGCCTTGCCGATGATGGGGTCGACGCCGGTGGTCGGTTCGTCGTAGAGAATGAACTCCGGATTGTTGGCAATCGCGCGCCCGATCGCGACCTGCTTCTTGCCCCCCGTGCTCAGCTCGTCGTACATGTCGTCTCCCAGGCCTTCCAGTTCCACGGCGTCGAGTAGGTAGGCGACTCTGTCTCTGATGACGGTTTCATCGTTGAGGCCCTGCTCCCGGAGGGGGTAGGCGATGTTCTCGCTGACGCTGAGAAAGTCGAAAACCGCTCCGTGCTGGAACACGTAAGAAACTCTCTTCCGAACCTCGAGCAGCTCGTTCTCCGACATCCGGCCGAGGTCCCGCCCTTTGTAGAAAATCCAACCATGGTCCGGCTTCAAAAAGCCTGCGATCAGCTTGAGCAGAACGCTTTTTCCGCTGCCGCTGGCTCCCAGGACTCCCACCGTCTCGCCCCCCTTGATTTTCAGGCTGATCCGACGCAGCACGGGGTGATCGAAGGACTTTTCCAGATTCACCACCTCCAGGACATGTTCACCCTCGAACTGGTCCAAGGGCAGCTCCTTCCGTTGCGGAAGGGATCTGCGGCGGTCGAAGACCCTCCGCATCGGCACCATCAGGAGAATGATGACGTAGAGAAAGAAAAGAAGAACGGCGAAGACCTGAAAGAGCATCGGCCTAGGATTCTACACTGAAGAGGTCTGTGGGTCCGTGGGTCTGTGGGTCTGCCTGCCCGCCGTAGCTCCGTCTTCGGAGCGAAGGAGGGTGGGTCGGTGACTTGGTTCATTGGCGCTGTTCGATATTGGCACTGCTGGTGATCGAGTCGTTGTCCCGGGTGTCTTCGCTCGATGGGGCCGTGGGACTTCGCAGTTCTTATTTCTCATCTCGCACTTGCCCGTTCGCGATGTTCATCACTTCTTCTTGTGCTTCGGCGGCCCCGGCCAAGCTCGAAGGGCGAGCCCCCGAAGGGCCAGATGAGATGTGCGAGATGAGAAGTGCGAAGT
>JBFGHF010000282.1:0-5838 GCA_041578355.1 Acidobacteriota bacterium | reverse complement strand
GGGCCACGTCGACCAACTCCCCCGAAAGGCTCTCCACCGAGCTGCCGGTGGTGGCGATTTCATCTTCCTTCTCACTAACGACCTCTACATCCTGGCGCAGTCGCTCCAATGACAGCTGCAGCCGAACTTCCAGTTCCTCGCCGGGCTTGAGGACCAGGTTGTCGACGACTTCAGGCGCAAAACCGACGAATAGCCCTTCCATCCGGTAGGTCCCCGCCGCCAGTTCCCGGAAGGCGAACGTTCCATCGTCTCCGGAAACCGTCCGCGCCACCACTTCGCCCTGGGGACTCCGGAAGAGAGTGATCTCCGCCCCCGGGAGAGCGCTTCCGTCCTGTCGGGCCGTCACCGCTCCGGCGATGCCGGCCGATTCAGCCTGGGCGGGTAGCAGGGTCAACGTAGCGAGCAGCAAGAGTGCGTTAATCAATCGGGCTTCCTGTCCCGGCAGTCCGGGCCTTCCTGGACGCAAAAGGGAAATTGTCTCAAAGGCGGCGCCCGCAGTTCAAAGACCGTGGCGTGGCCGTTCCGGGCTACGCTCCAAGGACGCTAAGAAGCTTCACCCCAGGCTGTGGTGTCGATGGTGATCCAGAGGGGGCGGTGATCGGAGGCCTTGATGCGGCCTTCGACACCGGCGTCCGAGACCGGAATGTTGCGGGTCCAGATCCAGTCCAGGGTGAGGCGGAGGAAAAACTTGTATTGAAAGGTGGTCTGGTCGCCGGGTAGCGGGCACCTGTAGCCTGCGTCTTCCATCAGTTCGAACATCTTGCGCTTGGCCCCCGGCGAGAATGTGTTGAAGTCACCCAAGATCAGAACGGGTTCGGACTCGCTGCCCCGGGCGTGGTCGATGATGGCCTGAATCTGGCGGCCCCTGTTTTCAACGGAAATCCGAGTTTCCAGGTGTGTGTTGTAGAGGCGCAGGCGGCGTTCCCCCAGCGACACTTCCACTTTGAGGGCGATGCGGCGCCGGCCGCCGGGGCCCTCGACGGGCAGAAGCACGCGCTCGGGTTTTTCCAGCGGCAGCCGGCTGAGGATGCTCAACCCTCGCTGCCCCCCTCCTCTTTGGTGTTCGAGTTCCACGGCGTAGACGTAATCCATGCTCATCAGAGCCGCCAGCTCTCGGGCCACGTTGCGATTGCCCGACCCGCGGTGGAATCGATTGGCCTCCTGCAAGGCGATGATGTGCGCCTCTTGAAACAGCGGGTCCTCCTGAAAGAGGTCCTGCATCCGATCGATCCGTCCCGTGGGTGGACCGTGCAGGTTGTAGCTGAGGATGCGGAGCTTTTCCGCCGCAGCGGGCTCTCCCCGGCGGAAGCGGTCGGCGAAGAGCAGCGAATCGATTTCAAGCCCTTCTTGGAGCGGCGGCGCGGACTGCGCGACGGCAAGGACTCCCAGGAAAAGGAGAATCAGCAACGAGGGAAGCCGCTGGGAGAATTCCATCAGATTCAGTGGGAAGTCCCATCGACCTCTTCGTCATCGGCCCGTATCGGCTGCGATTGCCAGATGTCCAACACCTGCCCGGGGAAGGGGTGGAAGATGCGCTCCGGAATCGAGCCGGGCCTGCGGATGACGCTCTTGTTGTCATCCAGCATGTCGACCGCTCGGAAGAGGGTGGGCACTATGTCCAATGTGGTGCCCAACTGGGCGACGCTGCGGCCGCGAGCCACTCGAGTATCCGGGCCTCCCCAAATCAGAAAGGCGGTATTGGAGACAATCGGCCGGAGTCCGGAATGGCTGCCGCCCGAAGTGCGGGCCTTGGAGTTGAAATTCCACAGCTCTTCGGACCAGACCACGAAGTCGGGGTTCAGAGTGGAGTATTTTCGGTTCAAGCCTCGCAGGTACCGCTCTTTCATTTCGGCATCGCTGAAATCGACCAGATACCTTCGAAATTCGGGTGACGCGACCAGATCCGGAACCGGATTGTTGAGGATGTCGATAAGAGTGCAGATGGCGGTACCGTACTCGCTGTCGAAGGCCGCTTCCAGCCACTCGTTGCGGCTGTGAAAAGCGCGCATCCAATCCAGAGCGTCCTGTCGGCTCAGGGATCGGAAATAAGTGGACGCCAGCAGGCGCAGCGGATCCTTGGCCTCACCCAGCTCGAAGCGAATCGCGCCTTCCGGGTCTTGCTCCAGCCGGCGCAAGGGAATGTATTGAAGGAGTCCTTGTGCGTCCTGAACGATCAGGGCCTCGTCGCCCTTTTCAGGGTTGTCCTTGGCCGTCGAACGGGCCCAGACCGCGTTCTTCACCTTGCGCTGCGGCGCCAGCAGGCCGCGGGCGCCCAACGCTTCCTCAACCGAGGCCGAGGGAAGCTTGGCGATCATCAGATCGAAGGGATTGAAGCGGCCGTTGGCGGGGGCATTGGGGGCGCGGTAATCGCTCAGGACGTCGAAGTAGTTCATCTCGACGGACCGCCCTTGGGCGTCCACCGTTGACCGCACCCAATTCAGATCTTCATCCAATCCCATCGTGTAGTTGGACAACTGATGGAAGGTGTTGGCCAATCCGAGAAACTGTTTGGGAATGAAGTCGGGAATTCGGAACGGCTTCGAAAAAAGCTCGTCGAAGAGAGGTCCCTCACCCGGGTCCGACGCCTCGAAACGAATGCTGAGCAGTCGCTGCAGGGCCTTGATCTGGGGCGCGTCCCGCGAGGCTTCCTGGATGAGGCGGATGGAAGAGTCCTGCGAAAAGTTGTCGGCTTTGCGAGCCAGATTGGCGGCCAGGTCGAGAGAGCCCGCCCGGTAGTCCTCGTAAAGAGCCAAGTCCGGCTCCAGCCATGTGCGGGTCTGCTCGAGCGTTTCCCGGAAGAGATCGCGCAGGCGGGTGAATCGTTGGGCTGGAATCGGCTGCTTGCGGAGTTCCAGCAGCAGCAGGTGAAGTCGGTTCAGATCATCGTTGCGCAGATTGACCGAAGATCGCCCGTTTCCGAAATTGTCAATGAATGCCGTCACATAGCCGCTCTCGCCGCCGGGGCCTTGGGCCGCCTCGCCGTAGGGGGAATAGCGGCTCTCGTAGACCCTGGGAAAATCGATGCCGGGGATGACGACCGATGCTGCGTTCCAAGCGCTCTCCACCAAGAGCGTCTTGATCGTGTGGGCCCCGAAAATGGGTTTTCGGAAGTGCCGGGTGATGGGGAAGGAAAAAGCCGTCTGACCCGGCTTGATCTCCGATCCGTGGTCGGAAACCAGCGTCACCACGGTATTGTCGCGTCGCTCGCTCCGCTCGATGGCCGAGAAGATGCGGCCCACACCCCGGTCGAGCTTGGTCAGCCAGTGGATCAGGTTCTCGGGATGGGGGTCGACGTGCTGCTGGTGATCCATCAAGGTGAAAAGACCGGTGATGTAATCGTAGCGCTCCTCGCCCGTGATGTTCCGTTCCAGGACCTTGCGGGCCATCATTTCCCCGGTCATCTCTTGATTGAATTCCGTGTAGTCGATCGAGGTCACCAAGCGAGAGAGGTGTGAGCGGAAGATGTCGGAGAATCCGTCCTCGTCGTTGGTAAGCCAGCGAATCCCCGTCCGTCCCAGGAATTCTCGGTGGCCGCTGCGGCTGTAGATCTGCGGGCCTTGGAAGACTCGCCAGGGATCGAACGCGTCGCGCATCGGGCTGACGCCCACCTGGTCGAGGTTCCAGAGCGCGGCTGTCTTGCTCTCGCCGCGTCGAATTGCGTCCAGGGTGTCTCGCAGTCCGTCCAGGTGGGAACGCAGGTAGCAGGTGTCGCGGCTGAAGGTAGCGTGTCCCTTGATCACGCTGGGTTGCCCCGTGTCGATCACCGCCCAGGCCGCCGCCGAGAGAGTGACCGTTTCGGAGAAGATGTTCTCGAGATGCACTCCGTTTTCGAAGAAGTAGCGGCGGATGTTGGGAAGCACGATCCGACGCCCCGTCTGACGCCGATAGAACTCCAGCTGTCGGCGTAGGTCCGCGGCGTAGTCGAGCCTGTCCATCAACTCGGGCCGTTCGGGAAAGCTGAGAGCTTCCAGCAGTTCGGGCGGAAGTCCGTCGGCTTTGAGCACGACGAGCCGCTTCGAGTCGCGGCGGGGAGAGATTTCCTGGGCCAGGACGGACTGCCAAACCGCAACTGCCACGATCACGACTGTCGCCCCAAGGGCCCATCGAGCCTTCCCTCTCATTGGTTGCCGCCCTCCTCGAAGCTGGTCTTGACCGCCGCTTGGGGTTTTTCTTCGGCGTCCAAGGCTGCCCGAAGGGTGGCGCGGGCGTCCTGGACGAAGCGAAGACAGACACGCCTTTCCTGGGCGATCCAATCGGGTTCCTCACGGTTGTCTGAGGAAGCCAATTCGGTTTCCAAACGAGCCAGTACGGCGGTCACGCGAGGCTGCTGCTTCTGATAGATCTCGACTGCCTTCGGATTCAACGCCATGGCCGCCGGAACGGTGTTCAAAAAGTCGAGGGCATCCTGAACGTACCAGGGAGAATACTTCCGCAAATCTCCGCGGCTTTCGGCCAAGCCTTCCAACAGTTCGACCCGAAGTTTGAGTTGCTTGGAGAATTGTCCGGCTTGCTGGTTTTGCCAATCCAGCTCGTCTTGTAGTGCTTCCTCCTTCTGACTTTGCGCAACCAGCTCGAGGTCCGCTTGAAAATCTTCCTGGCTGCGGCCGGAAGCCAGATAGACCCGGCCCAAGGTGGCGTCGATCTCGCCTCTCAACTCGGCGGAAATGCTGCGGCCTAGCGCTCCGGGGTTTTCTTCGACGTATGTGCGAAATCGCATCAGAGCGTCCACAACCGGTTCGGACTCTCCCGCCGAAGCTGCCAACGCGCGCACCGATTCCTTCAGCTCGAAAGCCGGAATGCTGGGCGCGAACTCGTCGGCGAAGAAGACTTCCAGACGCTTGAGATGCGCTCGGGTCGTGAGTTCGGCCCGGTAATGGGCGTAGCGGTCCGGTCCCGACTTCTGTTTGCCCAGACTTTGTCGAATCATTTTCTCGCGGAGTTGGCGAGCTTTGTGAACCGCGGCCGCCCCCTGATTCGCCACCAGGGTCTGGTAGTGCACCTGGGCCCGGACTTGCTGAATCCGTCCGGGCTGAACCAGGGGATTCACCAAAAGCCGGTCGAGCTGGTCCAGCATCTCCTGCGCCTCATCGGGTTCGAAATAGAGATGGCTGAGCAGGGAAAAGCGCAACTCGTCGACTCCCAGGGCCAGCTTCGAGTCGGCGAACCAGGTGTAGCCTTTCCGATTGGGGACGAAGTTGAGAGCCCGGTTGAGCAGCGTGTAGAGGATGCCGATGTTTTCCGCCACCGACAGTGCGTCGTTCCCGACCCGCCGCCAGTAGGTCGCCGCCTCCCGAACTCTGGGATTCTCCGGGCTGAAGAAATCGAGCACGATGATCGGCTTGAGCGCCATGTTGCTCTGGTAGACGTAGACCGCCAGGGGAACTCGAGAGCCGTCACCCGCCGCTTCCTGGACCTCGCGGTTCTCGAAGGGGTTGTAGGCCAGGTCGAAGGGGTTGAAATTGGTCCAATGGACCTGATCGGGCTCCGGCGCCAGCTTCGGGTCGTAGTAGATGATCCCTCCCAGGGCGAGAGGGACATCGCCCTCCGTCACTCGATGCAGTTCCTCATAGGCCAGGCGGTATTCGTTGGCGGCGCTGGCCAAAAAGCAGGAGGTCCCCCACAGGTGGTCGCGCATTTCGCTTTCGAAACCGTGCACGAAATCATCCCGCTCCGAGTCGAAAACCCAACGCCCCAGGATGTGACGGTTGGAAAGCAGCCGGAACTTGATCTCGGTCGCCGCCTCGGGTGAAAGAGAGCCCGAGCCGGGGTCGTGGATCATTTTGTCCGAGTACCAAGTGAGTCCCAGATAGGTCTGCTCGAATTCGCGCTCCAGAAAAT
>JBFGHF010000281.1:0-5853 GCA_041578355.1 Acidobacteriota bacterium | reverse complement strand
GGAGACTGAATCGAAGTCATACCCACCCCGGCTTCCCGCCCCGCGGCCCGCCTTGCGGCGAAATCATCTATGGGCGACGAAGGCGAAGATCATGCCGGAAGTCCGATACCAACCGACCAGGTCGCCGTTCCACTGTTTCTTAATGGATGGAGTAACCCTACCATCGCCGGGACGCAAACGCAAAGGACCTTGCGAAATGTCCTTTCCTTGGAGGCTTTGCCGCCCGGGACTTCCGATCCAATCCTGTACTTGGCGCAACTGGCGGACGGCGGGGGCATCGGCTCGGAGATTCTCCTCATGAATTTCGCGGACCGGCTTGAAACGGGAACGGCGGAGTTCCGGAGTTCCGACGGAACCCCCTTTTGGTGGAGCTTCCGAGCGCCCGTCTGCTTTCTAGTGATTAGAGATTGCTTCAGGTCCGGGAGCGGGCGGTGTTGATCGACGCGACCATGATGGCGACCAATTCGTCAGCCTCCTTCTTCAGCCGGTTCGACCACACCATCACACCACCCATTTACAATTCACTGATCTCCAATCACAATTGAAACAACCTTCCGGTTAACAGTGGCACACCGGAGGCCTTGCTTAAGTCGCTGATTTCCAGATATTTAGGACAAAGATCCAAATCAACCAGAGCCTTGAAGGTTTCCCAACGGTGTCAATTATTTCAATTACTCCGCTCATTCGTGACCAATAGTGACGGCTGAGGCGACACAGTAGGTGACACAGCTCTTTCCCCCTTCCTATACCAACTTAAACTCCACTTCAGAGGCACTTCAATGCTCTTCTGTACCGATTCAACAATACTTCCGGTCCGCTTCCGGACTCCCTCACCATTCTCACGGCTGTGACCGGCAGCAGGTCCCATTCGCCGAGATTCGGCATTGCGAGATTCCGGGTCAGGTGGGGATTGTTCGAAGGTCGCGGAGGCCGGGCTAGATTAGAAACCCTTCTTTTTGTATTATTTAGTGGCAAGCGTAGAGGCAAACCAGTCCCGGCGTATGGCATGATTAAGCGGCAAGTTTACCCGGAGTTGGACCTAGTCCTACATACCGTCACAGGCAAGCTCGACGAGAACGAGTTTCTCGATGCGGCAGCGGCGTTGTACGACCTAGATCCAGTGCCCTTGAAGAGCCTATGGGACCTGTCCGGTGCATCCCTTTCCCAATATAACCTTGATCGTCTGCGCGACCTTCAGGCCAGGACTGTCGGGCTCGTGCACGGTAGGGAGGGTGGTCGGACTGCAGTCGTGGCACCAAAAGACGTCGACTTCGGCGTGAGCCGCCAGTACGTGGCACTCATCGAATGCGCACAGCTTCCCTTCGAGCATGAGGCCTTCCGAACTGTCGGAGAGGCCCTCGCGTGGCTCGGTCTCGACGCAGGCTGTCTGGATGCTTCGGCCCCCTCAAAGGAGAGGTTCTAGCCGCACCTGCACTTTGCGGCGTGATGGATTTTCGTGCTGGTCGGCGAAACAGCGGAGCTGAGCTTCTCGACCTTCCGATTTCAGCCAACGCGCGAGATCGAAAAAGTGCGAGATCTTTTTCCCCTTTCCCGACCACACCATCACACCACCCATTCACAATTCACTAATCCAATCACAATTGAAACAACCCTCCGGTTGACAGCCGGAGGGTTGGGGGCCGCAGGGTTTTTTCCCCACTTTGCTGCGCAGGTTTGGATGTTGCCCAAGATCGGCCGGCAAGGAACATCAGGGCTTGGCCGGACGGGTATGCCGGCTTCCGCTCATGCCATTGCAACGTTCCGTCTTCAGATGACTTCACCAATTCAGCGAACAGTGGATTGGCGACCCCGGATGCGAGGTCGCCAAACGGTTCGAGGGGAGGACTTCAAAACACTCCCTCAGGGCCGGGAGTCGCTGTCGTAGACCAGCCGACCCTCCACCCAGGTTTTGCTGACCTGCATTCTCTCGTCGAGCAGCACCAGGTCGGCGTCGCAGCCTCGCCCGATGCGACCTTTGCGATTGAGACCGAGCAGCCGGGCGGGCAGGACGGTGGCGCTGGCCACGATCTGCTTGAGAGAGAGTGTGCCGCCCATCCACGACGCCATGTTTCTCAGCGCCTGGTCCATCATCAGGGTGCTGCCCGCCAGACGCCCGTCCGACTCACGGCAGATTCCGTCCTCGACCGTCACCTCTAGAGAACCGATCCGGTAGCGCCCGTCGGGTCGGCCGGCGGCGCTGATGGCGTCGCTGACCAGGATCAGATCCGCCGGCCTCTTGCAACGCACCAAAAGCTCGATCATGCCGGGATGGACGTGAATGCCGTCGGCGATCAGACCGGCGCTGAGGTCGGACAGCAAGACCGCGGCCAGCAAGCCCGGGCGGCGGTGGTGGAGCGGAGTCATGGCGTTGAAGACATGGGTGGCCGAATTGGCGCCCGCCCGGATGGCAGCGCGAGCCGTCTCGAAATCCGCGTCCGAGTGACCCAGGGAAACGATGGGAAGGCGATCGCGCGCCAGCCGGATCAAGTCGAGGGCGCCGGGCAGTTCGGGTGCCAAAGTGAGCATCTCCAAGGCCCCGGCCGAAGCCTTCCAGAAGTCGAGGAAAGCGCGGCGCGACGGTGACTGGATGTGTTGCTCGCGGTGGGCGCCTCGGCGCACCGTGGAAATGAAGGGGCCCTCCAGGTGCACGCCCAGCGGCCGAGCTCCCGAAAAAGCCAGGCCGGTGCTTTCGGCAAGCCGCTGCAGCGATTGAATCAAAGCCCCGTGGCCGTTGGTGATCAGTGTGGCCAGATAGGCGGTGCAGCCGTGCTTGGCCAAGGTCCGGCCGATGGTCTCGAGGGCCTCTTGGGTTCCCGTGGCCGCGTCCGCTCCGCCCGCTCCGTTGACCTGCAAGTCGATCATTCCGGGAATCAGCAGATGACCTCGATACTGCGGCCTTGCGGCGTCCTCGTGGTCGCCGTCCAGGACCGCTTGGATCCGCCTCCCGCTGATGTGGACCTGAGTCCGGCTCAAGTGCCGTGAAGGCGTGACTACATGTTCCGCTTCGATGATCGAGGCGTCATTGACACGGATCATGCCCTCTAATATATAGGAGCCCATGAATGAACAGAGCAGAAACTCGACGGACTACTTCCGCGCGCTCGAGGTGATGGCTAACCGCTTGCGCAGACACTCAATTACCTCGACGACGGCAGCCGGATCGGGTCATCCATCGACCTGTCTCTCCTCCGCCGAGCTCATCGCTGTGATTTTTTTTCACGCTTTGCGATTCGATGTGAAGAATCCGGACAACCCGCTCAATGACCGTTTTGTGCTCTCCAAGGGCCACGGAATTCCGGCGGTTTGGGGCGCTTGGGCCGAAGCGGGCGCTTTTTCCGTCGAACTGCTGGAAACTTTGCGCCGGATCGACAGCGACCTGGAGGGCCACCCCACTCCCCGCAACCCCTGGGCCGACGTGGCCACCGGTTCCTTGGGCCAGGGATTGTCCATCGGGCTGGGCATGGCCATCAGCAACCGGATGGACGGGCTTTCCAACCGGGTTTTCGTTCTGACCGGCGACGGCGAACTGGCCGAGGGTTCGGTTTGGGAGGCGGCCATGCTGGCCAGTTATCGCGGCCTCGACAACCTGGTCGCCGTGCTCGACATCAACCGCTACGGACAGAGCCAGCAGACCATGTACGGGGGGCAGGTGGAGGTCTACCGCAAGCGTTTCGAGGCCTTCGGTTGGGACACGCAGGTCATCGACGGGCACGACGTCGGTGAGATTGTTCGAGCCCTGGATCGGGCCGACGGCGATTCCGGCAAACCGCAGGCCATCATAGCCGACACTCTGAAAGGCAAGGGGGTTTCCTTCATGGAGAACCGAGACGGCTGGCACGGCAAGCCGGTTCCCCCCGCGCAGCTTGCAGAGGCGTTGGCGGAGATCGGCGAGGACCTGGAGCTACCGCTGGCGCTCAACGTGAGAATGCCGGAGGGCGAGGCGCCGCAGTTTCCCGCCCCCGGCGAGCCCGACCCTCCTTCCTACGAGTCGGGCGCTCGGGTGGCGACCCGCCAAGCCTACGGAACCGCTCTGGCCAAGCTGGGAGCTTCTCACGCCCGCGTGGTGGCGCTCGACGGAGACACCAAGAATTCGACCTATTCTCTGCGCTTCCTGGAGGCGCATCCCGAGCGATTCGTGGAATGTTTCATCGCCGAGTCCAACATGGTGGGCGCGGCCGTCGGGCTCAGCGCCCTGGGCAAGATTCCCTTCGCCTCCACCTTCGCCTGTTTCCTCACCCGGGCCTACGACCAGATCCGCATGGGCGCCATTTCGCAGGGCAACTTCAAGTTGTGCGGGTCGCACTGCGGGATTTCGATCGGTCCCGACGGACCATCCCAAATGGGGCTGGAAGACATCGCCATGATGCGCGCCATACCCGGCTCGACCGTTTTCTACCCGAGCGACGCGGTTTCTTCGGAAAGGCTGGTCAAATTGGCGGCCGAGACCCCCGGCATCGTCTACATTCGAACCTCCCGGCCCAAGACGCCGATTCTCTACGGAGCCAACGAGACGTTTGAAGTCGGAGGCTCCAAGGTGCTCCGCTCGAGCGATTCGGACCGAGTGACTCTTGTGGGCGCCGGAATCACGCTGCACGAAGCGCTGGCCGCCCACGAGGAATTGGCGGGTCGAGGCATTGCATCCCGCGTGATCGACCTCTACAGCGTCAAACCCGTCGACAAGGCGACTCTTCGCCGGGCGGCTCGCGAGACCGGCAGCATCATCACCATCGAGGACCATTATCCGGAAGGCGGTCTGGGAGACGCGGTGTTGGATGCCATCGCCAACCTGGATTGCCAGTACCGGAAGATGGCGGTGCGGGGCCTGCCGCGTTCAGGCGACAGCGAGGCTCTGCTTGCCGAATTCGAAATCGATTCCGCCGCCATCGTCGAAGCCGTGCTCGAGGCCGTCGACACGACGATCACCGCCTGAGCGACGATGAAACTCGATCGGAGAAGGGCCATGTTCGTCCCCTTTCACAAAGCAGCGATCCTGGTCCTGAGTTGTTTGCTGGCCGGTGCCTGCGCTTCGCGTCAATCGGGCAGCGGGGCCTCCGAGCCTCCCCCGGCCGAGCAAGGCGCCGACCAACAGCAAGGGGGCGGGGAAGAGGACGAAATGGAGGTCGAGGGTACGCTCGAGCCGACCGTGGAAGTCGGAGGATGGGTGCTCAACAGCGGCCAGCGAACCTATCTGTTGCTGGGCATCGAGGAATACCGCAAGCAACCCTGGTTCAAAGAGGGCGCCGCGGTGAAGGTGTGGGGCCGCGAGTCTCCCGACACCATCACCATCTTCATGCAGGGCATGCCTTTTCGCGTCAGTCGGATGGAACCGGTCGGCACGAAATAGCCGCCTCGCTCTGAGGGTCGGCGTCGGGCCCGGCGCTCAAACCGGTCTGGTAGACGAAGGCCAGAATCTCGGCCACGGCCCTGTAGACTTCGGGCGGTATCTCCGTATTCAAGTCGAGCTGACAGAGGATCTCGACGAGATCGGGATCCTGCCGAATCGGAACGTCGTTTTGGCGGGCGATTTCGATGAGTCGCTCGGCCAGCGGACCTCGGCCCTTGGCCGTCAGCTGAGGCGCCTGGTTGTGTTGCGGGTCGTATTGCAAAGCCACGGCCCCTTGACCCGCTCTTCTTTTGGCCATCCCGTCTTCCCACTCCTTTTCAGGCGATCAAGTCCACGAGTGCGCCTCCACGTTGCTCGCCGGCCGGGATGCGCGAAGCGGTGTGGCGGGGGGGACCGACGCGGGTTTTGATCCGTCCGAAGCCGCAGCGGGCAAGACTCCGCTCCAGCCGGGGGAGCGCTTGTTTGAGGAGTTGGATGGTCTCATCCTTTTCGCCTTCCAAAGCGACTCG
>JBFGHF010000280.1:0-5861 GCA_041578355.1 Acidobacteriota bacterium | reverse complement strand
GAGGGCGCCGGCGCGTCGCTTGGCCACGATCCGCACCGTCCTCTGCGCCTTGCTCAGCCAAGCCCGCAGCGAAGAGGGTTCGGGCAGGCGGCGCCCAACGAGTAGGGCGTCCGGGACGGATTCCAGCAGAGTCCGGCGGAGAGCGGATTCGGACTGTTCGGCGAGTTCTGGCCGATAGGTGACCTGCTCGCCCAGCCCGCTTTCCGCAAGCTGTGAATCGATCTGACGCGCCACCAGGATCTTCATCGCTGAAACTCCGAGCCAGTCCACAACTTGGCCCCAAAAGGGCCTTCTTCTCGCATTCTCATCTCGACGGAATTCGCTTATCGAACGAAGTCGGCAAAACTCGCGAGCAGGATGACTTGTCTGACTCGAGTTTAGCAGGTTTTCCATAAAGCCTGGAACGATGAGTCGAGGGGCGCTCTTTCGTCCTCTCGAGGCTTGCTATAGGATTGTCCGTTAGCGCGTCGCTCCAAGCTCGCGCTCAAGGGGGGAAAGATGACTTGGATTCCGGTCTTGCTCTTGGCGTTGCTCGCTGTTTTGCTGGTTTTCGGCATCATCAAGAAGCTGCTCAAGCTGGCGGTCACGGCAGCCGTCCTGTTGGTGGTGATCGCAGGCATCGCGTATTTCGTCAATTGAGATTTCCATTCGACCGCGTCCCACGGACGCGCGGCTGAGCCGTCCAGGCGTCCACCGCAGGCTTCACTGTCCGGTTGCGGTGCAGCGCGTCTCATTTTCGAGCAGTCGCGAACTCTCGGAACCGCACTTCATAATTTCTCGCGTTTTGCCCAAGTTGCGCCTTGTGGACGATCCCGTAGACGAAACTCGGCTTGTCGGCCCCGTTGCTCGCCGACCGACCGTGAAATGGCATAGGAACTGCTTATTGAAACGCATCGGAGATTTGCGATGTCCGCGTTTCACGATCTCAAGGCAAGCCTGCGGCAACTCAGTCGTCGTCCTTCGTATTCGCTGGTCTCGATTGCGATTCTGAGTCTGAGTATCGGGATGACCGCCGCGGTCTTCTGCCTGGTTTACGCGATCTTGCTCAAACCGCTTCCCTATCCGGATGCCGATAGGCTGTTGGTCGTTTTCGAAGAAGATGCGAGCAGCGGTCAGCGCCAGGGGCCTTCCCCTCCCAATTTCAGGGATTGGAGCCGGGAAAGCAGACTCTTCGAGTCGCTGGCGGCGGTCAGTCCGGGCAGCTTCGTGCTGCGAAAGGACGGAGTGCCGGTGCGTGTTCCCGCGCTCAGCGTCAGCAGTGGTTTCGGGAAAACCCTGGGGATCCAACTCGCGGCCGGTCGCTTCTTGAGTGAGGAAGACAGCCTCAGCGCCGGCGAGCCGGTGGCGCTGATCAGCCATCGATTCTGGCAGACCCACCTGGGAGGTGTCGCCGATCCCCTGGGGCAGCAGCTGCAGACCACGAACTACAGCCTGACCGTGGTGGGGGTGCTGCCGCCCGACTTCTACTACCCCGATCTCTTCGATCGATCGCGCCGACTCGAGACCGGTCGCACTGGTCAACCAGACTCTGGCAGAAGGCAACTGGCCCGGTGAAGATCCGGTCGGGAAACGGATTCAGGTTTCCTCGAGAAGCGGCGTCGTCGAAAGGGAGATCGTGGGCGTGGTCGCCGATGTCAAGCATGCCGCGCTCAATGCTCCGAGCGTCCCGGAAGTCTATGTCCCTTTCGCTCAGGATCCTTGGAACTTCGCGACCATCGCGGTCAGGCTCGAGCAGGCCTCGGGTCCCGCGGTGGATGCAGTCCGGCGACAGGTCTGGGCCCTCGACAGCGGACTGCCCGTCGACCGGATCGAATTTCTGGGCTAACGGCTGGCCCGCTCGCGGGCGCCGATGCGTTTCCGCGCCGTCCTTCTGGGAATCTTTTCCGTGCTGGCCTTGTTGCTGGCCTGTCTGGGCGTTTACGGAGTGCTGTCCTTTCTCGTCTCCCACCGCACCCGCGAAATAGGGGTCCGCATGACGCTGGGCGCCTCTCGTGGCCAGCTCCTGTTCAGCTTCGTTGCCAAAGGGACCGCAATGGTCGGCTTGGGCGCCGCTTTGGGTCTGCTGGCCTCGATCGCCATGACCCGGCTGCTGACGGTCTTTCTTTTTGAAGTTGAGCCCCTGGATCCGCTCACGCTGGCCCTTGCCGTCTCCTTTTTGCTCGCCTCCGCCGCCTTGGCCTGCTATCTTCCCGCCCGCCGCGCCCTGCGGGTCGATCCCGCCGCCGCACTGCGTCAGGAGTAGGGTCGTGGCCGGACTGGAGGCGGCATTCTGGACGTTCTTCCGGCATTCGTGCGTGCGCCCCGATCGGCGACTCGGTGGGGTCCGGGAAAGTGAACTTGCTGCCGACCCTAGCGAGCGATCAGCATCGTCACCCGATGTGGTTTGGTGTCGGACGGGTGGTGCATCAGGACGTCCTGCTTGCCGTCCTTGTTGAGGTCGACCAGCCAGGCGGTTTTTTGGGGCATGCGCACCCAGGGCCCGTCGCCGAACATCAGGACGCGCAACTCGCGGTCCTGGTTGCGGGTCGCCTTGGGCAGGTCGGCCTTCACCTCTTGAGGCCGACGGGCGAACAACTCCGGACCCGCGATTCCGGGATAGACGCGCAGTTGTTGCCGTCCTTTTTGGATGAGCAGGTCGCAGCGCCGGTCGCCGTTGACGTCCCCGATCAGCACCACAGGGCGAAAAACAGGGTGCGCCTTGATTCGCCGAACGGCGTCGGGTCGGTCCGGATAGAGGCCGTCTTCTCGCATCCGGTAGAACTCCAGATCGAACGACATGGAACGCGTCAGCAAGCCGCGAAAGATCTTCAGCGCCTTGAGCTTGACCCGGCTGAACATCATGTCGAGCCGGCCGTCTCCGTCGATATCGCGCAACCGCATTCCGACCTGAATGCCGTTGGAACGGACCGCGGTGTCGGGCTGCGCGGCGAAGACGGTGGCGCCGTCGGCTGCGGCCCTGCCGAAATGCGCCGCGGAAACGGAGCCCATTCCCAGCACGCCCTTGCCCTCGAGTGAGAAGGTCAGCAGGTCGTCGACGCCGTCACCGTTCAGGTCGCGAAGCGAATGCAGCACCTTCCATTGACGCCGGTCTCGGAAGACGAGCGAGTGCACCCCGTCGGACTGGAATTCCACATCGGTGGCAAATGACGAGGGCACAGGGTCGAACCGGCCTCGCTCATCCTGACGGTGGACCTCGAAGTGGCCCCCGTTCCAGAAGACCAAGTCGCCGCGCCCATCCCGGTCGTAGTCCATCCGCTGGACCCGGCTCTGATTCCACAGGTTGGTCAGAGCGTTCCAGCCCAACTCGCCCCAGGTGAGCGTCTCCCCGCGAACCTCGTGGTCTTGGAAGGGGGCGGGTGGACCCAGTCGCAACGGATCGGAGAACCTGCCGCCGCTCGTCTGGATGAATACCCGAAAGCCATCCGAAGCGGGAACCACGAGATCGTCGAGCCCGTCGCCGTTGAGGTCGCGGCTCACGTCCACACTGGGAATCAAGTCGGGGTAAACCGGCTTGAACTCGGAATCGATGGCCACGAGTAAGCGCTCACTGCCCGAAACGGGGTCGAACCAGTTCAAGCGCCCGGACTGGTAGCTGAGCAAGCGGTCGCGCCCCCCGATGTGGGCCACGTCAACAAAGAGCGTCCCGGGACTCAGGGCCAGATCGATCTCCGGCGTCCGGGCGCCGCCGTCGAACCTATAGATGCGCAAGCGGCGTTCGTCGTCCCTCTCCACGCTGACCACGGCAATCTGCGCCGCGGCGTCGCCGAGAAAGGAACCCGTCAAGACGGTCTGGTGTTTGGCAGATCCGGTGGCGATCTCGTACTGCTCGAAGTCGACCCCGCCCCGATCAGCATCGGGTTTGGCAGTGCTATGCGTTGCAGCGGAAAGGAAAACTTCCAAAGTCAGGAAGAAGAACAAGCTTCGTCGAACGGGCATGGTCGCTTTCAATCTTCGCCTCCTCCTCCAGTGTGAAGGCAGGGAGACACGCCTGCCAAGCGACAAGCAGCGACAAACACGCAATGGCGCTTTGTAGCGTCCCGGTGCGCTCGGCTCCCGTACCTGGAGTGCGGCGGCTGGCCGCCGCTTTGTCATCTGCAAGCAACCGTCAACAGGGAAGTGACGAGATTCAGGGAAAGGCGGGAGCAAGCCCCCGCTAGCGGCTGCCTCCCTTTATCGGAGTCACGGTGCAGCCTTCCGCGTCGTGGTCTTCACAGCAACGCCGAAGAAGTTCCACGCTCTCCTGGTAAATCACGTCCCATTGACGTTTTGTCCAGAAGTTGTGGGGAGGCATCCAGTGGGAGTAGGGGTAACTCTCGGCCAGCTCATCCTCGCCGGTGCTGGAGAGGACTCCCGAGCTCTGCAAGATTCCTTCCCGGCAGGTGTATTCGACGCCGATCCGGTGGCAGCCGATGCAGGTGTTGCCTCGGGTTGTGATGCTCATCGGCTTGGGCCAGGCCTTGAAGGGTCCGATGGAGTTGTTGTACTTGCCGAATGGGTTGGCCGGCAGCTGACTCGTGACCTGGGCCACGTAGGGGCTGTAATAGAAGGGGTCGTTGTCGTGACAGTGGCCGCAGCGGGCTTTAACAGTGTCCGTCGGGGGGTTCCAGAAACGGGCTCCCCGCGGCGAGTCGGGCTGCGGGACATTGCGCCCATCCAGTCCCGTGTCGGGGTCGCAATCGGGGTTGTCGGCCGATGCCTGGAACCAACAAGTGTCTCCGTTGGCCACGTTGTGAACGATCAGGTCGATCTCGTCAAAGAGATACGAATCGGCGGGCCGAATGATCTTGCGGCGGAACATCACCACCATCTGCGCTTCGGCGTCATCGCGAAGCCGCAGCAACCGAGTATAGGGCGTGCAGACGCCGTCGCAGCTGGTGGGGAGCAGGGAAGGACGATCGCATGACATGTTGGGTTGGTAGACCGAAGGCACTTCGCCGTCGACGGTGATCGGGACGATCTCTCCCCGGCGGTAGTCCATGGCCGGAATCTCCCCGACGCGGTCGCGGCAGAGCCTGGCGTAGTCCCGGATGTCCATGGCCGCCTCCTGCGCCGACTGAGCGCCCGGCCTGGGGAGTCCTGCCGCTCCGCCCGCGCCGCAGATCAACAGAACCAGCACCAGCGACGAAACTCTTTTCTTCCCGACAGGCTTCATCGTACCGCTCCCGGCGTCTCGAGAATCACCTTGCGAATGGCTCGGTAGTAGCGCACGTAGCCGGTGCAGCGGCAGATGTGCTCGCCGCAGGAGTCGGCGATCGCAGCGTCGATCTCTTCGCGCCTGACGGGACTCGTGCGCAGCCGATCCAGAAGAATCGTGGCCGCGATCAGAAACCCGGGAGTGCAGTAGCCGCACTGGAAGGCGAACTCGTCGAGAAAGGCCCGCTGCAGCGGGCTCAGATTGTCGGCCGATCCCAGGCCCTCGACGGTTTCAACCTCTTGTCCTTCCACAGCCGCAACCGGCAGAGAGCAGCTCAGCATGGGAACCGCCGGGGCGTCGGCCCCGTTGCGCACCGCCACGGTGCAGGCACGGCAAACGCCGATGCCGCAACAGAACTTTGTCCCCGTCATGCCGAGCGTCTCGTGCAGAAAGTCGATCAGCGGGAGTTCGGGATCGACCTCCGCGCTCATTCTCTTTCCGTTTACGGTCAGATCGACTCGCCTGGTATCAGCCATCTTCTCCTAAGGCCTCTCGGACTTGTGCCGGGGTTATGGGAAGCGAATTGAACCTTTTTCCGGTGGCGTGGGCCACGGCGTTGGCGATTGCCGGCGGCAGCGGGCAGAGCACCGCTTCGGCGATCCCTTTTCCGGTGGGCGCCTCGGTCGGCAGCACTTCCAGGTGGATGCGGTCGAGCGGGAGATCCCCT
>JBFGHF010000279.1:0-5884 GCA_041578355.1 Acidobacteriota bacterium | reverse complement strand
GCCGTCAGTTTCGGCCGTCAGGGGGGCGAGGCGGACAGTAGGGCGGACAATCGGGTGGAGGAAAGGGGCAGCACTCGACCGACTCGGCAACCGGCTGATCGCCCGCCACCATGACCGGAATGGCCAGGATTCCGACCAACAAAACCAATGCAATAAACCACTTCATGAGTAACCTCCTCTGCAATTGAGTGATTGATTCGTCGAGCACCCTAGGCCATCTCAGGAAGAGTGCAAAAAGGTTTCGAGGATTTCGTAGCGCTTGGCCGGGCTTATTCGAAACTTGCGAAAATGTTTGACAGAAAACGCCGAATCTTTGCAGTGGCGGTTGTGGTGATCTAGGCTTTCCTGAGGGGATAGGGGCGGATGGTATTTTGGGCGTTCAACACGGGGCTTCCGCTCATCATGGTGATCCGAGGCGTGCAGGTCGGGCTGGTGTCTCGCTATCCGCTCTTCTACATCTACTTGACGACCGTTCTGGCCAGCACCTTGTTGAGCGCCGGCATCACCCTGTGGTGGGGAACCGACGGACCCGTCTATTTCTATTCCTACCAGTTTTGGAATCTGGTTTACGCGACGCTCCACTTCCTGCTGATCTGGAGTGTTTTCAAGGCCACCGGTGGAGGAGAGGACGGGTCGGCTGGGAAGATGCTGTTGATCTTGTCGGTCCTAGTCGTTGTGGCTTCGGCCCCGGTCGCGCTCGCCATCTTCCGGGCGACGGGATTCGTGCTCTACAGTCTGGTCTCGGTTCTTCTGCCGGCACAGATGATCGCCTGCATCTTCGTCTACTGTACTGCACTTGCCAGACGTGTTAATCTAGGCCTCAACCGGAAAGGCCTTCTGGCGGGACTTTCGCTGATGGTAGGGTTTCAGTCGATAAACTATGCTCGCTATTTCGTAGGAGAATCGAGATTCGAGGAGTTTGCTTTTCTGGTGCCCCTGATCTACCTCTTCGCCTTGAGCGTTTTTGCCGTCACCCATTGGAACTATGACCCTGTGCGCTATTCGTCCGTTAGGGCGGAAAAGAGTGGCCGGTCGTGACAATCTACATCTACATATCGGCTCTTTTTCTGACTCTTGTGCTCGTCATGCTCTACTACGAGTTGGCGTCGCTCAAATGGGAGGAGTCCGAGCGCCGCGTCATGGAGCGCGAAGAGTTCGAGCTGGCCTTTATTCTGAAGCTGTTGGACGCTCCGGACGTGGTTTATTTGATGAAGGACCGCGACGCCCGTCAGCAGCTGTTCTTGAGTTTTTCGCAGGGCCTCTGGAGAGACGCCACCGCCATCGTGGGAAAGCGGAAACTGGGTCCCGTCTCCATGCTCTTGGCCCTCCTCTTCTTCCTTTCTTTCTTCCTCCTCCGGCTCAAAGCCCGAGTCTTCTGTGCTGAAAGAGATCTTCGCTTCCTTTCCGGAGTAGAGCTGGCGCTGGTCCGCTCACTGGGATAGCCGACGTCCTCGATTCCCCGATCTCGTCCTGATTCCAAAGATCCAGCCATTCCATCAAATAACGTTCGATCAGCTGGCGGACGAAAGCGGGACAGCGATCGCCTTTGAGAAACAGGTTGACGGCGGAGTCGGCCTTCTTTTCGAACCAGAGGCCGTGCGGGTATTCGCGCCCGTTCTCCAAATAGAGCACCACACGGTCGAGCAGAAAGTCGCTGATGTGGCTGTCGAGAATCACCTTGCAGCGGCCCAGTTTCAGACCGAAGAGGGCTCCCCCCTCGGCTCGGGTCAAATAGACCAGGGTCCTCTTGATGAAGAACCGATGCTGTCCTCCGGGCAGGAACGCCTCGAAAGGCCAAACGTCCGTGATCTCGATTTCCAGAGCTCCGATGATGGTGAAGAGCCGATCCAGACTGATCCGGCACTGGCCGGTTTCCATGGAAGCGTAGGAACTGGTGGGGATGTTGGCCCGGGAAGCCAACTCGACCAACTTGATCCCTCGGTCGAGCCTCAGCTTTCGGATTCTCTTCCGAACGAATCCGTTGACGGTGCTACTCTTATGCATAAGCTGGTGCGAAGCCTCCGGGCGACCGGGAACAGGGAACTTTCGCCGGATCGCCGAAAAAACCGGCTGTGGCGGGCCAGTTGGGGATTGATCGACTCGAGAGACCTTTGCTATGGAGATTCTGGGCGGGCCGATGTTTGGGGTGGCGGGTTCCGGGGAATCTCACGGCCCGGCCATCACCACCATCGTCTTCGGTTGTCCACCCGGCTTGGAGCTGACCCGCAGGGAGATCCAGTCCTACCTGGATCGCCGCAGGCCGGGCAGCAGCAAACACGGGACCGCCAGGCGCGAAGCCGACCGTGTCATCCTGCTGTCGGGTCTTTATCAAGACGATTACGAGAGCCTCCTGTCGGGTCCGACGATAACGGTCGAAGGGGGTCCCGGCGGCTTTTCGGCACGCTCCTACGAGAAAGGCGTGACTACGGGCGAACCGATTGGCGCCATTGTATTGTCCACTTCCAAGAAATCGCATCACTACGAACAGTTCAAGGGGCCGCGGGGGGCAGTGCGGCCGGGGCACACGGATCTGGTCAAGTTTCATAAAGCGGGCGGACATATCGATGTCCGCGGCGGAGGCCGCTCGAGCTATCGCTCGACGATTTCCGACGTGATTGGAGGTTCGGTTGCCCGCATCTATCTGGCGCGCCGATTCGGCACCCGGATACTCTCTTCGATCAGCCAGGTCGGTCCCTTGCGCGCCGAAGAGTCTCTGGCCCGCCAATTCGAGCAGCTTGCCCGAGAGTCGAAATCGAGGACCGTGGAGGTCGCTCAGATCGACGATCTGGAGCGGCGGCTGGAGAAGGCCGAGATCGCTTCACTCGACGCCGATTTCGCCCGCAAGGCGGCGGAACTGATTCGCAGAACGCGGATTGAGGGCGATTCTCTGGGCGCCTGCGTCGAAGTCGTCGCCGTCAACGTTCCGCCACTTTTGGGAGAACCGTTGTACAACAGTCTCAAGCTGAGGCTGATGGGAACATTTGGCGGTCTTCATGCCGCCCAGTCGTGTGAAATCGGCGATGGTGTCGAAGTCGTCAGTCGACGCGGCAGCGAAAACAACGATCCGATTCGCCGCAGCGGCTATCGCACCAATAGTCACGGGGGATTGATCGGTGGCGTCACCACCGGAAACCCGGTCGTCTGCCGCGTGGGCTTCAAGCCCACCTCAAGCATCCCCAAGAAACAGCAGTCCGTTCGAAAGAACCTCGAAGAGATCGATTTTCAGCTCGAGTCCGGCCGTCACGACCCCTGTGTCGGAGTACGGGCCGGAATCACTTTGGAGTCCCGGCTGGCGATCGAAGTCATGAACGCTGCAATGGTGCATCAAGCAAGTCGAACCGACTTGTCCGATTGGTCTCTCTTTTAAACTCCCGCCATCTTCCTTAGGTTACGGGCGCTCGCAGGTCGAAACGCTGCAAGGCCTTCTCGACGAGTTTCTCGAATTCCAGCTTCTTCCCCCGTTCCTCGGCTGCGCGCCAGTCCTCTTCGGGAATCTTCGACTTGGTGTCCTCGATCAGTTCCACCGCCTGGATGCGGCATTCGTTGTTGAGGTTGGGGTGATGGACGATGAACGTCAATAGTTCGAAAGCGGTCACGTACTGCCGATCCTGGAGCTGCAGACGAGCCAGACCCAGCAGGGCCAGCAGCGACTGGGGAACCGCGTCGATAGCGAGGGCGCTTTGGAGAGCCTCGGTGAAATAGCGCCTCGATTCCTCGAATTCTCCCAGACTGAAAGTTGCCCTTCCCAGATTCTCGAGGGCGAAGACCGGCGCCAGCCGCACCCCTCCGCCGGCCGTCCCCAAGTGATAGCCGGTCTCTCGGAAGAGAGTGACGCCCCGCAGGGAGAGCTCCTTGGCCTTTTGATGGTCTCCCAGATCCTCGTAAATCAATCCCAGGTTGTTGAGCGCGCTGGCCACTCCTTTGCGTTCGCCGAGGCGGGTGAAGATCTCCAGACAGCGTTCTTGGAGGCGGATGCTTTCTTCCGCTTCGCCCAGAAAGAGCGCGCAATTGCCCAGGTTGAGCAGACAGCGGGCCACGCCGTTCTGGTCGCCCAACTCCTCGAAGATCCGATAGGCGTCCTGCAGATACTCTTTGGACTTGTGATAATCGCCGATCTGTCCGATGATCCGGCCCAATTGCACCATCGTGTTGGCCGTGCCGTGGGTGTTGCCCGCTCGACGGTAGAGCTCGCCGCTTTCCTCGGCCAGTCGGCGGGCGGCATCGTACTCGCCGCGGTTGTTGTGGATCACGCTGAGAGCCGCCAGGCTGAAGGCGATCTCGTCGGTTTCGTCCGTCTCCCGCAGGATTTTCAGGCAGTCCTCGAGGGGGCCTTTGGATTGGCGAAATCGACCCAAGCGAGTGGCCAGTCGTCCCCAGCGAAGCGTCACCTTGGCCCATGTCCGTGGATGATCCTGCTTCGAGATGGAAGAAGAGGCGTGCTCCAACATCTCCACACCTTCCCGAAACCAATTGGAAAAAAGGAAAAAGCCGTAGAGCGAGACGACGCTCTTGGCGATCAAATCGGCCATGGAGTGGTTGCTCGCCCATTGCCAGGCCGTGCGGATGTTGCTGATCTCGTGGCGGATCGCGTCGACGGTCTGGGTCTGTTTGTCGCCTTTGAGATGTTCTTCCTGCTTCGACAGGAACTCCAAATAATAATGGGCGTGGCGATCTCGGATCTCGGCCATTCTTTCGGGAGTCGCTTCCAGCAGTTCGACGGCGAACTGGCGGATCAGCTCATGCATCTCGAATCGCCCCCTGACCGATTGTCTGAGGAGCGACTTGTCCACCAGACTCAAAAGGGTGGGAAGCGCCGATGCGGCGATTTGCTGCGCCGCGTGCCTGGTCCAGCTTCCCTTGAAGACGGAAAGCTTTGCCATCACTTCCTGTTCCGCGCTGCTGAGCAACTTGAGCGAGGAGTCGAAAACCGCTCGCAAGCTGCGGTGACGCTCCGGCAAATCTCGCACCGTGGAAGTCAGGAAGTCGATGTTGGTCTCGATCTGCTCGCAGATCTCGCGACAACTCAGAATTCTCATCCAGCCGGCCGCGAGTTCGATTCCCAGCGGAACACCGCCCACCATCGAACAGATTCTGGCCAGATAGGGGCGATCTTCGTCGACCAGGAAGAATTCTGGCTGAACGCGGCGGGCCGCCTGGATGAAGAGTCGGACGGCGCTGTAGTTCTCCAGTTCCTCGAGGCGGTCCTCGTCGGGCACTTCCAGGCCCTGGATTTCAAAGAGCCACTCTCCTTGTAGATTGAGTCGTTCCCGGCTGGTGACGATGATCTTGATTCCAAGGCAACTGGAGAGAATGCTGGATACGAAATCGGCCCGCTCCAAGAGGTGCTCGAAGTTGTCCAGAACCAGCATCATCTCCCGTTCGCGGAGGTTGGCGAGCAATTGGGTTTCCGGGTCTCCTCGGGGGTCCAATTCTATGCCCAGGCTTTCGGCGATGGTGCCCACCAGCAGGGCCGGAGTCGAAGCGGCCAATCCCACGAAACAGACGCCGTGGGCGAATTCCCCGAACTGAGCGCGGGCCGCCTCAAGCGAAAGCCGGGTTTTACCGATGCCGCCCGGTCCCACCACGGTAAGCAGACGGCATTCGGATTCTTTGAGGCGACCCATGATCCGAGCCAACTCGGCGTTGCGGCCGATGAAGGGAGTGGGAGGCTCGGGCAGGCGGTGGATGACTTGGATGGGCGCCGATTCGGGGGGAGCGGCCGAGGGGGAGAAAGCCCCGTCGCGGATCGCCTCGAACATCGCTCGCGTCTCGGATTCGGGCTCCACCTGGAGTTCCTCGTCGAGCAGGGCGACACAAGCCTCATACTGCTTGAGCGCGCGGGAGCGCTGTCCGCGGGAGGCGAAAAGGCGCATCAGGTGGCGGT
>JBFGHF010000278.1:0-5889 GCA_041578355.1 Acidobacteriota bacterium | reverse complement strand
TCCGCACCTCGCCACTTTTTCAGCGGAATCGAATATCAAACATCGCATCTATCGTTCTTCCGTCGGCGATGGGGTCGAGTCCGGAAACGCCGATATCGGAACGAGCGATCGACGATGTGAGATGTGAGAGATGCGATGTTCGAAGTGGGGGCGGAGTCAGGGTGTTCACGAAACGGCGTGCCTAGTGCAGCGGATACGGAGGACGAAAGACGGAGGACGGAAGACAAAAGACGGAAGACGCAAAATGCGCGTCCCTGGTGTAACGGCAAACACAGCGGGCTCCAACCCCGTCGATCAGGGTTCGAATCCTTGGGGACGCGCCAGTTGAGCGCTTACTGCGTGCTGCTTACCGCTTGCGGCCTTTGGCGATTCAAAAAAGCAGGAAGCGGCCAGCAGTAAGCGGTCAGCGAAAAGCGGTACCGTGTGCGAAGCGGGAAGGCAGCTGTCCTGTCAAGGCAGAGAATGCGGGTTCGATTCCCGCCGGTACCGCCAAAGAGGGTCTTCCATCTTCCGTCTTGCTGTCTTCCGTCTTGCGCGGGCGCCACCCGGCTCAGTCGCCTCGACGACCGAGTGCTCGGTCCGGTGGCGAGACCGAGGAACGGAAGACAGAGGGACGGAAGACGGAGGACGGAAGACGGAGGACGGAGGACATTTCATCTGGGCGGACGTGGGTCTGGCTCACTGCCCGCTCCGGAAGCGGGTGCTCGGAGGTTCGAATCCTCCCGCCCAGACCAGGGTTTGCGCCGACTGCTTACCGCTCGCCGCTGAACGCCTCGCCTCTCCGAAGGGGCAGCCGGTCAGTAAGCGGTAAGCGGTAAGCGGTAAGCAGTCAGCGGTAGGCAGTCAGCGGTAAGCAGTATTTGCTGCGTGGTGGCCGAATCGGCAAGGCGCCCGGTTGTTACCCGGGAAGATGAAGGTTCGATTCCTTCCCACGCAGCCAAGGTTGGCCGTTTGTTGCTCATCGCCGACCGCCTCAGCCTCGCCCCTTCGGGACAGGCGGCCGGGCGGAAGGACGATCGGCGGTAAGCGGCAAGCCGTCAGCGGTGAGCATTCGACGCGCGGTGGTGTAACAGGCCAACACACGGGGCTGATAACTCCGAGTCGGGGGTTCGATTCCCCCCCGCGCCACCATGGACGGTGGCCGAGTAGCTCCGGTCCCGCCCACCGGGTGGGAGGAGATTCGGTTCGAACCCCTTCCCCGGCCACCAGGAAAGTTTGTTGCCTCGTAGCTAAACTGGAACAGCAAGCGATTCTTAATCGCGAGATTGTGGGTTCGAGTCCCACCGGGGCACCCAGGAAAAACGTCCTCGGTCTTGCGTCCTCCGTCGTCCGGTGGCAGGTCTGTCTGTGGGCCTGATTCCGGAATGAGCCGGAAGGGAGTTCTTATATGCGTCCACTGAAGTACTACGTGGCGTCCACAGTCGACGGGTTCATCGCCCATCCCGACGGCAGCTGGGGCGGCTTCCTCTTCGAAGGCGATCACGTCACCGATTTCCTCGAATCCTACCGGTGGTTCGACACGGTGCTGATGGGCCGCAAGACCTACGAGGTCGCTCTCCGAGAAGGGATCACGAATCCCTATCCGACCATGAAAGGCTATGTCTTTTCCCGAAGCATGGAAAAAAGCCCCGACGAGAACGTGCAACTCGTATCCGAGGGCGCCGTGGAAAAAGTACTCGAGCTGAAGCGGCAGCCGGGAAAGGACATTTGGCTCTGCGGCGGAGCCGTGCTGGCCACAACTCTGCACCAGGCGGGTCTGATCGACTGGCTCATCCTCAAGCTCAACCCGGTCGTGCTCGGATCGGGGATTCCCCTCTTCCTCGGAAACATCGAAACCACGGCTCTGGAGCTGACCGATCGGAAGATCTACGACAACGGAGTATTACTGCTTCACTACCGGGTGAAGTGAAGCCCGCGGGAGTCGATCGGCTTCCGCAGGCCGATCCGGCGCAAGCCGCGGCACCAGGGCGACTCGCTCCGCTATCCCGCCCGTCAAGTCGGAAAGTCGCGGACAGTGGCGGCTGGAAAAAGGGGGCGGCTGTCGCATAAGCTACTGAATGTCGAAAGGGGGGCAGTGCCAGCCCGTGCTCGAAAAGATCGATCCTCGAAAAAAGCTTTCCAAGAAGGAATACAAGAAGAGGAAGCCGGTCCTTCAGAGGCGCCTGCTGGCGCTGCAGCGGGCCTGCTGGGAAAACCAGCTGGCCTCGATCGTGGTACTCGAGGGCTGGTCGGGCGCCGGCAAAGGCACGATCATCAAGCAACTCACCGAGCGGCTCGAACCGCGCGCCTTCAAGGTCCATGCCACCCGTGCGCCGCGCACTCTCGAGACTCGGCTTCCCTGGATGTGGCGCTTTTGGGAGCGGATTCCCAATTGGGGCGAGATGGCCATCTTCGATCGGAGCTGGTACCGCCGAGTCCAGGGTGAACGCATCGAAGGCCTGACCCCGCCCGATCGGTGGCGCGAGGCATGCGGTCACATCAACTTCTTCGAAAGGACCCTTTCGGACGACCGCTACTGCATCACCAAGTTTTTTCTTCACATCGACAAGAAGACCCAAAAAGCCCGCTTCAAGAAACTCGAGTCCGACGCGCTCACGAGTTGGAGGGTGCAGAAGAAGGATTGGAAACAGCTCAAGGAATACGACGAATATCAACGGGCGATCGAGCAGTCGTTGGCGCTCACCGAAACCGAATGGGCTCCTTGGACGATCGTCGGGGCTTGGGACCACAGATGGGCGGTGATCCGTGTCCTCGAGACATTGAACTCCCGGATCATGGCTTCTTTGCAGGAGATCGGCGTCGAGGTTCCATCCGAAGACGAGGATTCGCATCACCTCGACTCGACGGCTTCCGCCTGAGGACTTCTCCATGCTGCAGAGCGTCGATCTGAACAAGCACTTGGGGCGAGGCGAGTACAAGCGCCGACTGCCGGAACTGCAGTTGCAGCTTCGCCAGCTGGCCTATCAGCTCTACGTCCGGCGACTCCCGCTGGTGGTCGTCTACGAGGGCTGGGACGCAGGGGGCAAAGGCGGCAACATTCGGCGAGTGACCGCAACCCTCGATCCTCGCGGCTACCACGTCTATCCTATCGGGGCCCCCCAGGGAGAGGATGCCAGTCACCACTTTCTGTGGCGATTCTGGCGCCGCCTCCGTTCGCCGGACGACAAGCAGATTCTCATCTTCGACCGAAGCTGGTATGGACGCGTCCTCGTCGAAAGAGTCGAGAAACTGGCCGGCACGCAGGCGTGGCGACGAGCCTATCGAGAGATCAATGAGTTCGAGCGTCAGCTCGCCGACGCCGACTTCACGATCGTCAAATTCTGGCTTCACATCAGCCGCAACGAGCAGCTCCGGCGCTTCCAGAAACGTGAGCAGACGCCGCACAAGAAGTGGAAGCTGACCGAGGAGGACTGGCGAAACCGGCAAAAGTGGGATCTCTACGAGCAAGCGGCCAAAGAGATGCTCATCAAAACCAGTACGCTGACTGCTCCTTGGACGGTTGTCGAAGCCAACGACAAACTCTATGCCCGCATCAAGACGCTGGAAACGCTGGTGGGAGTTCTGACGGAAAGGCTGGAGGACCGAAAGGACTCGTCACAAGGGAAGTAGCGGCAGAGCCGTCGAGCAAGCGAGTCAGCCCTATTCCTCGGGATGCCACGCACCCGCATTCTCCAGGCAGATCATTTGCGAATCGATGATCGGTTGCCCCTGGCCGGGCCTGAGCCGCCGGTAATGCCCGTCGGCTTGCAACACCCGGGCTTGGGCGTTGTCCTTCAGATGGACCATCAGGATCTCGTCCCGCAGCGTCTTCATGAGTGCCGGGTCATCGATCGGAACCATGATTTCCACGCGCCCGTCCAGATTGCGGGGCATCAAGTCTGCGCTGCCGATCAGAATCTCCTCGTCGCCTCCGTTTCGAAAATAGAGGATCCGGGTGTGCTCGAGGAATCTCCCCACGATCGACGTGACGGTGATGTTTTCGCTCACGCGCGGGACCTGCGGCCGCAAACAACAAATCCCGCGAACCAACAGATCAACTTTCACACCTGCCTGTGAGGCTTTGTAGAGCGCCCGGATGCAGGCCTTGTCGACGATCGAATTGACTTTCAGGATGATCCGCCCGCCACCCGTCTCGCGATGCGACTTGATCTCCCGCTTGATTTTCTGAAGGATTCCCTTTCGCATCGACGAGGGAGCCACCAGGAGCTTGTTGTAGTCCTCCTTGCGGGAATAGCCGGTCAGTGCGTTGAAGAGGTGGGAAACGTCCGCCGCAATGACGGGGTCGGTGGTCAGAAAGCCGAGATCGGTGTAGATCCGGGCGGTCACCGGATTGTAGTTCCCCGTCCCGATGTGAACGTAGCGGACCAGGCCTGAAAGCTCCCGGCGGACGACCAGACACATCTTGGCGTGGGTCTTGAGTCCCAGCAGTCCGTAAACGACGTGGACTCCCGCCCGTTCCAGTTCCTTGGCCCACACGATGTTGTCCGCCTCGTCGAAGCGGGCCTTCAGTTCAACCAGAACGGAAACCTGCTTTCCGTTTTGACGCGCCTCCTTGAGGGCCCGCACGATGGGAGAATTGGGACCCACTCGGTAGAGCGTCTGCTTGATGGCCAACACCTGAGGATCGTTGGCGGCTTTGCTCACGAAGTCCACAAGCGGGTTGAAACTGTCGTAGGGGTGATAGAGGAGGATGTTGCGCCGGCGCAGCACGGAAAAGACGCTCTCCTCGGTAGCCAGGAAGGGGGGAACCAAAGGACGAAAGGGATGGTCTTTCAGATCGGGACGGTCGACCTTGGTCAATTCCAGCACGTCCGCCAAACCCATGTGCCCCTGCAGCGAATAGACCTGAAAAGGCGCCAGATCGAGATTGCTGATGAGCAGTTCCCGGAACGTCGTGGGCATTCGGGGGTCGACTTCGAGACGAATCGCGAATCCGAAATGACGCTGGCCGACCACTTCCTCCATCTCCGCCAGCAAATCGGACGCTTCGTCCTCTTCGATCTCCACGTCGGCGTTGCGCGTGACCCGAAAGGCGAACGCGGCCTTGATGTCCACTCCCGGAAAAAGCATGTCCAGGTTGGCGCGGACCACTTCTTCCAGCCAGACGAAATTGGAACTCCTCTCAGCCAATCCCAGCCGCGTCTTGTCGTCGTCCTGGGCCGGCGCCGGAACCCTCACCAGCCGGGGAAGCATATGAGGCACTTTCACCCGTGCGAAACGTTCGCCCGACTCGGGATCGTTGATGAGCACGGCAAGGTTGATGCTCAGATTGGAAATGTGGGGGAAAGGATGAGCCGGGTCGAAGGCCAGCGGTGTCAGGATCGGAAACAGCTCGCGCTCGAAATACTGGCGGAGCGCCTTTCGCTGGGCGCGGCTCAGTTCGTCATAGTCGAAGACGCGAACTCCCGCCTCCCGCAGTTGGGGACGCAAGTCTTTGTCCCAGCAATCGGCTCGCTTCTCCAAAAGAGGGAGTAAACGGTCGCGAATGGCGGCAAGCTGGGCGGCAGGCGTCATCCCGTCGGGCGGCGCCTGCAACGCCCCGCCTTCCAGCTGCCTCTTCAAACCGGAGACGCGAATCATGAAGAACTCGTCCAGGTTGCTCGAGAAAATCGACAGGAACTTGACTCGCTCCAAAAGAGGCGCTTCCGGGTCGAGGGCCTCCTCCAGCACTCGGGCGTTGAACTCGATCCAACTCAATTCGCGGTTGATGTAGTAAGTGGGATGGTTGAGGTTGGGAGCGGTCGCTTTCTTCTTCGAGACTTTCTTCAATGCGGCTTTGGCCATGGTCCCACCCCGGATGTCGCCTAAAAAAGGATGACCGCGCCGGCGAATAGTGGCACGGTCGACCTCAATCGAGGATAGCATGGGACGTCTTTCGTCTTCCGTCTT
>JBFGHF010000277.1:0-5905 GCA_041578355.1 Acidobacteriota bacterium | reverse complement strand
CAAGGCGAAGTAGAGCGAGAAGAAGATCTCGGCCGAGCGGGAGTGCGGTTCCGCGAACTCGAAGTGGGGCCCGGGGACGTGATGCTCGTGGTACTTGTGCGAGTACTCGACCGCCTTGATGCCGAGAAAGACGCCGCCCAGGATGATCGTCAGGATCAGAAAGAGGATGATGGCATTCCGTTTGTTGGTCTGCGCAGCGTGGACGGCCAGCGCCATGGTCAGACTGGAGAGAATCAGCACCGCGGTGTTGACCCCTCCCAGCACGATGTCCAGATCCTGGCTGGCCGCGGCGAAGCCTTCCGGATACAGGAAGCGGTAGAGGGTGTAGGCGCCGAAGAGGCCGCCGAAGAACATCACCTCGGTGAGCAGAAAGGCCCACATTCCGAGGGTCCCGGCCTCCTTCTGCTGGGCCATGTCGTCGAACTGATGGGCCAAGGCCGACGGGTGCGTGTGATCAGACAACTTCGGCCTCCCTGGGTGAATACTCGTAGGCTTCCTCGGTGACGATCGGAGTCTCGTCGAAGTTCTCGGTGGGCGGCGGCGAGGGTGTCTGCCACTCCAGGCCCTTGGCCGAATAGGGGTTGTCGCCGGCCGCCTTCCCGTAGAAGAGGGACCAGATCAGATAGACCATCGGGATCAGATATCCCACGCCCAGGATCGAAGCCCCCGCCGTGGACATGACGTTGAGCACCTGAAACTCCTCGGGATACCCGTGGTAGCGGCGAGGCATCCCCAAATAGCCCACGATGAACTGGGGAAAGAAGGTCAGGTTGAAGCCCACGAAGACGACCAGGGCGCCGAACTTGCCCCAGCCTTCGGGATAGAGCCGGCCGGTCATCTTGGGCCACCAGAAATGGATCCCGGCCAGGTAGGACATGATGGCGCCGCCCACCATGATGTAGTGGAAGTGTGCCACCACGAAATAGGTGTCGTGGACATGGACGTCGAGGCCCAGCGCGCCCAGAAACAAGCCTGTCAGCCCCCCGATCGTGAACAGCCCGATGAAGCCGAATGCGTAAAGCATCGGGGTGTCGTAGGAGATCGAGCCCTTGTAGAGGGTCGCCGTCCAGTTGAAAACCTTGATGGCCGAGGGGATGGCGACCGTCATGGTCAGCACCGAAAAGACCATGCCGGCGTAGACCGACTGGCCGCTGACGAACATATGGTGTCCCCAAACCAGAAAACCCAGCACGGCGATGGCGATGCTGGAGAAGGCGATGAAGCTGTAGCCGAAAACGCGCTTTCTCGAAAAGCAGGTGATCACCTCGCTGATCACACCCATGCCGGGCAGGATCATGATGTAGACAGCCGGATGCGAATAGAACCAGAACAGGTGTTGAAAGAGGATCGGGTCCCCTCCCAGCCTGGGATCGAAGATTCCGAATCCGAAAGCCCGCTCCAAACCCACCAGCAGGATGGTGATGGCGACGACCGGGGTGCCCAGCAGCATGATGATGCTGGTGGCGTAGTGGGCCCAGATGAACAGGGGAAGGCGGAACCAGGTCAAACCCGGAGCGCGCATCTTGTGGATGGTGACGACGAAATTGAGACCCGTCAGGATCGAGGAAAACCCGGTGATGAACACTCCCAACGCGGTGGCAACGACGTTGCCGCCCGCCCAGCCGCTGCTGTAGGGCGTGTAGAAGGTCCAGCCGGTGTCGACCCCGCCGTAGGCCACGGCGAAGAGGGTGAAGAGCCCCCCGACCGTGTAGATGTACCAGCTCAGCAAGTTGATCCGCGGAAAGGCCAAGTCGCGGGCCCCGATCATCATGGGCACCAGGAAGTTGCCCAGCACGGCCGGGATCGACGGAATCAGGAAGAAGAAGATCATCACGACGCCGTGCATCGTGAAGACTCGGTTGTACGTCTCGGCCTGGAGAAGGTCGCCTTGGGGCGTGAGCAACTCCATCCGGATCAAGACCGCCATGGCGCCGCCCAGGAAGAAAAAGAGGGTGATCGACGCCAGATAGAGCATGGCGATGCGCTTGTGGTCCCGGGTGAAAAGCCAGGAGGCGACGCCGTACTTGATGTTCAGATAATGGGCCCTCGAACCGTCGGCTCGTTCGAATTCGCCTGCCGGGGGGGCCGTTGCTTTGCTACTCATCTCGCTCCATTTTGGAGTGCGGGGGCTTGCTCCCGCTTTTCAGCCCCTTTTTGGTATCGAAGAAAAGCGGCGGCAAGCCGCCGCACTCCAAAGCCCGGCGCCATCTTCTCGACAATCGAATCTCGACACTCGTCATTCCCTAGTCCGTTTTCTCCGCGGCGCCATCGAGCGAACGTATGTAGGCCATGATCTGCAGGATTCCGGTTTCGCTGATCTGGCCCTGAAAGGTGGGCATCAGCGGCTTGTAGCCGGCCACGATCTTGGCGCCCGGGTTGAGGATCGACTCCCTGACGTAGGTCTCGTCGGCGAGCACGCTTCTCCCGTCGGTCAACTCCACGCTGCTTCCGAAGAGGCCCGCCAGCGAGGGTCCCCTGCCGGTGTCCTCGTTCAGATGACAACTGTCGCAGCGCAGCCGGGCGAAGAGCTTCTGGCCCGAAACCTCCAATGGTTCGTCGTCTCCTCCACCGCGCAGCCACGCCTCGTAGTCGCGCGGCTCCATGACATAGACGTAACCGCCCATCAGCGAGTGTTCGGTGCCGCAATACTCGGTGCAGAAAAGATGATAGCGGCCCGGCTTGGTCGCTTCGAACCAGGCGGTGGTGTAGCGCCCAGGAATCACGTCTTGCTTGATGCGAAAGGCGGGGACGTAAAAGCTGTGGATGACGTCCTCGGAGGTCATGATCAGCTTGACGGGCTGCCCCACCGGCACGTGCAGATTGTTGATTTCCCGCGGACCTTGCGGATGCTGGATTTTCCACATCCACTGCTTGCCCACCACCATGATGTCGATCGTCCCCGCGGGCGGACGGCTCAGACGGTAATAGACCGCGGCGCCCCAGACGAAAATCCCCATCGCGATAATGAAGGGGATGACCGTCCACACCATCTCCAAACGCGTCGACCCGACGATGGGCCGGGGCACTTCGAGATCGGAGCGTCGCCGGTAGCGGATCGCGAAGTAGGTCACCAAGACGAAAATCAGCACCGAGAAGAAGACGCTCACGGCAACCAGGAAGAAGTAGAGCGCGTCTACCTCTGCTGCCACCGTCGAGGCCTGTTCTGGGAAAAGTGGGAGTTTGGACTGCATAACGGTGCGTTGCTTCTATCCTTTGGAAACGTCGAGGCCGGCCGCCGCGTCAGTGGCCCCCTTGCCGGCTTGTCGGCGCTCGCGAATCAACATCAATACGACGAACCCGCCCAACAGGAGAACCGTCAAGCCACCCGCCAGACGCAGGACGTTCATGATCACCAGCGTGTAGCGCCCGCTGCTGGGATCGTAACGATAGCAGTAGAGGAGGACTTGATCGACGATTCCTCCGATCCGGTTGCTGGAGGCTTCCACCAAACCCAGCCTCAGATCGCGCGGCGCGTATTCGACTCCGAACAAATAGCGGGAGACTCGCCCCGAAGGGGTCAGCACGAGAATCGCCGCCGCATGCGTGTAAAGGTCCGTCTCCGGAACATAGCTGTAGCCGAAGCCGGCCTGGTCTGCCAATCGGCGGATGTTGGCCTCCTCGCCGGTCAAGAAATGCCATCCGTCGGCGGCCGCCGATCGGCCGTAGCGCTTCAGGTACTGCTGCTTTTTCTCCAAAGCCAAAGCCGGAGTCTCTCCCGGATCGATGCTGACCGTGACGACCTGAAAGTCTTTTCCGGGCTCCAGTTCCATGGCCCGCAAGGCCCGCAGCAACCCGTTGAGTACTTCGGTGCAGAGCATCGGGCACTCGTAATAGACGAAAGCGAGGACGGCCGGCTGATCCACCAGGTAATCTCCGAGACGGACACGCTCGCCCTTCTCGTCGGTGAATTCAAGCTCCAGGCTAAGCTCGGCGCCCGGTTTCTGCTCGATTTCGGCACTCTCCAGATCGGCCACTTGCCGGCCGGCGCTGATTTGCGCGAAGAGGTCTGTGCCGAACCCCGAGCCGATCACCAAAAGCCACAAGCAGGTGACCGAGATGAGTTTCGAGATCGAATGAAACGCCATACGGGCCGAAAGAAGCGAGCTTGATCGGGTGCCGCCGTCTCCCGTCCCAACTGGGACGAACTGAAAATAGCCCAGCACTTCAGCGGTTCCCGCAGGGACGGCTGAAAAAACGGCTGTTCTCCGCGGTTTCAATCGTCCCTCCGGGACTCTGAACTGGGCTGGGGCTGTATACCCAGGGCTGAAGCCCTGGGCTATTTTCACACCGCCCCTCCGGGGCTCCTCGCACCCGCATCGACTGCTGTCCAAGCTCTCCGGCTGAAGGGACCGATCGGGCAACACGCCCGCGACGAATGCGGCACTGGGAGAATGCTGTAGTGACGGCACTAGTCGTCCCTCCCCGTCCCCCCGTCTTCACGGGCGGGCAAACCGCGTTCGGCTATCAGTTCCATGGCGCGTTCGATCGGGATTTGAACCACTCCCGCATCTTGGTCGATCCACTTGTAGCCGTTGAGTCTTTGCGCGTCCTTGTTCAAGACTTCGTCCAACTCGCCCCGCGGGGTGGCCTGCAGCCGAGGTTCGGGCGGCAGTTGCTCGGTCGCCAACGGGGAAACCGGCGCGTCCCGGGCCGACTCCCGTGAATCCAGATAGCTGAAAAACCAGACCATGGAAACGAAGGAAGCCACGATCAGCAGACCCAAAACCAACAGGAAGACGACGATCGGCTTGATCTCGGCGTCGCGCAATTCGTGCTTGGTGCTCGGAGTGCCTTGGGCCCCGCCCTTTGGATCAGACATGTTCGGCACCCTCCGATCCGGCTCCGAAGGTTTCCTGCAGGCGCGGGTCGTGGATCGGAAGCAAAGCGCGATCCTTGAGCTTGTGCAGGAAAGTCCAGACCCAGATGCCGCCCAAGCCTGCTAGCAGAACCGCATCCGACCAGACCACATTGAGACCCTGGTCGTGGCCGGTGGCGGGAACGATCAAGAAAAACAGGTCCACCACCCGCAGCACAAGCACGGCCAGCGCCAGCTTGGCCAGGACTCCCGCCTTGCGCTTCGTGGTCCGGGAAAGCAACAGCATGAAGGGCAGCGCGAAATGAAAGACGATCAGGAAGATGGCCAGGTATTGCCAACCGCCGTGCATGCGGTTCAGATACCAGGGAATCTCTTCCGGCAGATTGGCCGACCAGGTGATCAGGTACTGCGAAAAACCCAGATAGGCCCAGAGCATGATGAAGGCCAAGGAGAGATTGCCCAAGTCATGAAAGTTCTTGTCCGTCACCACCGAATCGAGTGGCTCGTAATCCCTGAGCCAGCGCAGGGCGATGATGCTGAAAGCCATGGCCGACAAGCCGAAGCCGACAATGTAGAAGAGGCCGTAGATCGTGGAGAACCAATGCGGCTCGAGCGACATCACCCAGTCGATCGAGGCGAACGTGACCGTCCCCCCGTAAACGACCAAGCCGGGGCCGCTCACCAACTGCAAGCGCCGGGTGATCCCCGGATCGCCGGTCTTGTCCTGCTCGACCGAGAGCTTGTTGACGAAGTAGGCCAACCCGATCCAGAGGGCGAAATAGACGATCGATCGGCCGACGAAGAAGGGAATGTTCAGGTAGGCCGACTTCTTCTGCAACAGGGCGTCCTGCGCGACCACTTCCGCGTGGGACCATTCGTAGAGCTCGGTGATTCCCAGGAGCACGGGGATGAAAAGCGCCCCCATCACCAGTATGGTTCGGGTGGACGCCTCGAGAATGCGGCGAATCACGAATCCCCAGGCTCCCCCAACCATGTGGTGCAGCAGAAGCAGGGAGAGCGAACCCAGAGTCAGGCCCATCCAGAATACGTAGGCCAGCAGGTAGGAGCGAAAGAACTGGTGCGGGTCTT
>JBFGHF010000276.1:0-5916 GCA_041578355.1 Acidobacteriota bacterium | reverse complement strand
TGTCGAAAAAGGGTGCCTTTCGAACATGCGCAACTCCGCGAAGGACTTGGAACGCCGCCTTCCAGGCGGCAACGCCCGGCCCCGCCGGGCGCGAGCGGCCCGGATGCCTGCAAGGATGCTGGCGTTCCAAGCCGTGTCCCACGAAACGAAGCCCCCGTCTACTCGTAGATTCTCGCTCCGCGACGCCGGAACTCATCGGCTTTCTCGCGCATTCCGCTATCGAGTGCCTTGTCGTCTTCGAGGCCGTGTTGGCGGGCGTAATCGCGGACTTGTTGGGTGATCTCCATGGAGCAGAACTTGGGTCCGCACATCGAGCAGAAATGGGCCGTCTTGGCCCCCTGGGCGGGGAGGGTTTCGTCGTGGTACTCGCGCGCCGTTTCGGGATCGAGCGAGAGATTGAACTGGTCTTCCCAGCGAAACTCGAAGCGGGCCTGCGAGAGCGCGTCGTCGCGGGATTGAGCGGAGGGATGACCCTTGGCCAAGTCGGCGGCGTGAGCGGCGATCCGGTAGGCGATGACTCCGTCTCGGACGTCCTTGCGGTTGGGCAGCCCCAGGTGCTCTTTGGGCGTCACGTAGCAGAGCATGGCACAGCCGAACCAGCCGATCATGGCGGCTCCGATGGCGGATGTGATGTGGTCGTAGCCGGGGGCAACGTCGGTGGTCAGGGGGCCCAGCGTGTAGAAGGGCGCCTCCCGGCAGATCTCGAGCTCCTTCTCCATGTTGACTTGAATCAGCTGCATGGGGACGTGGCCGGGGCCCTCGATCATGACCTGGACATCGTTTTCCCAGGCGATTCGCGTCAACTCGCCCAACGTCTCCAACTCGGCGAATTGGGCCCGGTCGTTGGCGTCGGCGATCGACCCCGGACGAAGGCCGTCACCCCGGCTGAAGGAGACGTCGTAGGCCTTCATGATCTCGCAAATCTCCTCGAATCGGGTGTAGAGAAAATTCTCCCGGTGATGCGCCAGGCACCACTGGGCCAGGATCGACCCGCCGCGCGAGACGATTCCCGTCACCCGGTCGGCCGTGAGGGGGATGTAGCGCAACAGCACCCCTGCGTGAATCGTGAAGTAGTCGACACCCTGCTCGGCCTGTTCGATCAATGTGTCGCGGTAGATTTCCCAGGTCAGATCGGGGGCGACCCCTCCCGCTTTCTCCAATGCCTGATAGATCGGAACGGTCCCGATGGGGACGGGAGAGTTGCGGATGATCCACTCCCGAGTTTCATGGATGTTCTTGCCCGTGGAGAGATCCATCACGGTGTCGGCTCCCCAGCGGATGGCCCAGATCATCTTCTCGACTTCTTCTTCGATGGAGGAGACCACGGCGGAATTGCCGATATTGGCGTTGACCTTGACCAGAAAGTTGCGCCCGATGATCATCGGTTCCAGCTCGGGGTGATTGACATTGGCCGGGATGATGGCGCGCCCCCGGGCCACCTCGTCTCGAACGAACTCGGGAGTGACCTCTTGCGGCAGTTGCGCCCCGAAGGCCTGGCCCTGGAGCCTGTTTCGCGGGTCGTTCCCCTGTCGAGCGAGCCTCTCGCGGGCCAGATTCTCGCGGATGGCGACGAATTCCATCTCGGGGGTCACAACGCCGCGGCGAGCATAGTGCATCTGAGTCACGTTGCCGCCGGGGCGGGCTTTCCGAGGCAGCCGCGGCTCGGGAAAGCGAATCGATTCCAAGGCCGGCTCCCGGTAGCGTCGGCGGCTGAACTCGGAGGTGAAATTGTCCAGGCGGTCGCAGTCGCCGCGGCGCTCCACCCAGCTTTCACGAAGTGGATCAAGACCCCGGAAGACATCGATTTCCGCTTCAGAATCGGTGTAGGGGCCCGAGGTGTCGTAGGCCAGGAATGAATCGCCGTTGCTGAGCGAGATGCGGCGCACCGGCACGCGGACACCGGCCGCTTTTCCATCCAGGTACACCTTTCTTGAACGGGGGAAGGGCCCCCGCGAAAGGACCGCGTTCTTGTCGACGGCATTGGCTTCGGCACGCTTGCTCATTTCTGTCTCCCGAAGGGCCGGATTCTACTCGGAGGGCCGGATGGATTGGGCGGGGTGGAATTCCTTTTTCCTTCGCCGGCATTAACCGGATCAGGTTCACAGGGTCGATGGGGCGCCCATCCTCTCAGCCGGTCGTTCCGGCTCCCCTAAAGGTCTGTGTAACGCATCAATCCTAGCAGATTCGGGGTGAAGTCAGAAGTCTGCAGTCAACACACTGCAGTCAACAGTCTGCAGTCCGCAGGGCGTGCCGCCCCGATTCGGGGACGGCGGCTCTGACAGAGCTTCGTTCGTGAGAACGAAGACAAACTCCCCCTGCGTCTTGTCCGCGTTCTCAAGAACGGTGCATGTTTAGCGTCTCCCGGTAGTCTGAGTCTGGTTTTCGAGAGTGATGAGCGAGACCGAGAGCGCGAGCGAGAACTTGCGATGCTACTTTGAAGGTGATTTGCTAAATGTCGGGGTGTTAGATGCTCTTCGGATCGGCTTACCGACGCAAAGGTCTGCTCGGTCTCACTCTCGCTCTCGGTCTCGCTCTCGGCCAGTACCGCGAACGCGGTTGCGTCAAGGAGTTGGGGGCGAGGTAGAGGTGTGCGGACGGCCCGACCTACCCCTCCACGAACGCCTTGAACTTCTCCAGTCCTTCTTCGATCTCGGGGACGTCGATTCCCGAATAGGCGAATCGCATGTAGTGCCGGGTCTCGCCCGGCAGGGAGCGTCCAAAATGGCGCCGGGTGCAGAAGGAGACGCCGGTGGCCTCCAGGGCGGCCTTGCGGAACTGTTCGTAGTCCATCCCTTTTCGGCGCATGGCATCGGTGCAATTGGGAAAGAGGTAGAAGGTCGCGTTGGGGGTGTAGGTTCGAACTCCCTCGATGGAATTGAGCAGCTGGGCCGCCCGGTCCCGACGCTGGTGGAGTGTTTCGAGAATGCGGGCCGCACCGGACTGGTCGCCCGTCAAAGCCTCGATGCCCGCCCACTGGACGAAGTGGGTTGTGCAGGATTCCTGATTCACGTTGAGTTGGGAGATGGCTTTGATGATCCACTCGGGCCCGATCGAAGCACCCAGCCGCCAACCCGTCATGGCGTACTTCTTGGAAAAAGTGTAGAGAATGACGGTTCGCTCCTACATCCCTTCCAGCCCGGCGATCGACTGTGAAAGGCCGGCGAAGCGGATGTCGAAATAAGCCTCGTCGGAAAGCACGAAGAGATCGTTTCGAAGAGCCAGCTCCGCGATACGCCGCATCTCGCGAGGCGAGGATTCGGCCGCTGTCGGATTCTGCAAGTCGTTGTAGATCAGTACTTTGGTCTTATCGTTGAGAGAGTCCTCCAAGGCGGCCAGCTGCAGTTCGAAGTTGCTCTCCCCTTCGCGGAAGGTATAGGGGACGGGCTTGCCTCCCAAAAACTCGATCTGGGATTCGTAGATCGGGTAACCCGGACTGGGATAGAGGACTTCGTCGCCGGGATTGATCAGGATCTGCAGAAGTTTGCCGATGGTGGGCTTGCCGCCCGGCTGTATGGCGACGTTTTGCGCACCGTAACTGGTGCCTCGCGAGCGGTTTACATCCTCGGCCAGCGCCTCGCGCAGCGGAGCGATCCCCTCGTTGGGGCAGTAGCCGGTCTTTCCGTCGAGGGCCGCCTTGTGAGCCGCCTCGATGATGTTGCGCGGAGTCCTCAGATTGATGTCGCCGACATGAAAGGGGTAGATCTTGCGACCGGCCGCGGCTAGGGCCGAGGCTTCGGCGGAGACCGCGAAGGCCGTCTCGGTTCCCAGGCGCGACATGCGGTCGGCGAGTTGGATTCTGCTCTTCGACTTTCGCTGAACTGTCATGGAATGACTCCTTGCGGCGCGGGTCTCGTCCAAAGAATAGTCGGAGGTCCGGGGGAATTCAAATCGAACCAGCCAGGCAAGTGGAGCACGATGCCGAAATCGGGCAGGGGTCGTCCCTCGTGTCCGGTTGGTTCTTGGCCCTTCCTCGCAACTCCCGCTCCGATTGCGTTATGCTGTGCTTTATCCAGAAAGGTTGACCGATGAAAAGAACGCCGGTGGTGCTGATCCTGCTTTTGTCTTTTCCTTGCTTGGCTTTTCCGCTGGCTGCCCAGAGTACGGATGCCCAAGTCTTCGACGCTCTATCCTATCGCAATGTCGGACCCTCGCGGGGCGGGCGCGTGACTGCCGTGGCCGGCGTGGCGGACGAACCGGGGACCTTTTACATGGGGGCCACCGGGGGCGGTGTCTGGAAAACCACCGATTACGGCCAGAGCTGGAACAATATTTCAGACGGCTTCTTCGCGACGGCGTCGATCGGGGCCATCCGCGTGGCGGCTTCCGACTCCGATATCGTCTATGTCGGCACCGGGTCCGACGGAATCCGCAGCAACGTGATCACGGGCAGAGGCGTTTACAAGTCGACCGACGCCGGAAAAACCTGGGCTTTCGTCGGGTTGCGGGATTCGGGGCAAATCGGTGCCGTCGAGATCCATCCGAGCGATCCGGACACCGTTTTCGTCGCCGCTCTGGGGCAGGCGTTCGGCCCCAATTCCGAGCGGGGCGTCTTTCGCAGCCGCGACGGAGGCGCCAGCTGGGAGAAAGTCCTTTTCGTCAGCGATCGCACGGGAGCCGTCGACCTCGAGTTCAGCCCCGACAATCCGCGTGAAATCTACGCTTCGATGTGGCGTGCCGAGCGCAAACCCTGGACGATCATCAGCGGAGGCGAGGAAGGCGGGGTTTACAAATCCGGCGATAGCGGCGACACCTGGGTCCAACTGGGCGGGGGCCTGCCCTCCGGAATCCGCGGCAAGAGCGACCTTGCGGTCACGCCGGCGGCTCCCGATCGTCTCTATGTCCTGATGGAAGCCCCCAAAGGAGAGGGGGGACTCTACCGCTCCGACGATCGGGGAGAGACCTTCACCCTGATATCGACCGAGTCTCGAATCCTGGACCGGCCCTTCTACTACACCAACGTCGACGCCGATCCCGCCGACCCCGACCTGGTCTACGTGAACTCGACTCGCTTCCTGGTTTCGAGAGACGCGGGCAAAAGCTGGCGAACGCGACGCACCCCTCACGGCGACAACCATGACATGTGGATCAACCCGAAGGACTCGAAACTCTTCATTCAATCCAACGACGGCGGCGCCAATGTGACCCGCGACGGGGGCCGGACTTGGTCCACGCAGCACAATCAACCCACCGCCGAGTTGTACCAGGTCAATGTCGACGACCGTTTCCCCTATTGGCTTTATGCGGGTCAACAGGACAACAGCACGATCCGCGTCCCCAGCCTGCCTCCCCATCCGACACCCGCGGGGGCCGCTCAGTTTTGGGAAAGCGTGGGCGGCTGCGAGACCGGTCCCGCCGTGCCCCAACCGGGCGATGCCGCGGTCGTCTTCTCCAACTGCAAGGGGCGCTTCGGGCGCTACAACCACCGCACCGGACAGGAGCAGCAATTCTATGTGGGCGCGGCCAACATGTACGGCCACAATCCGCGCGATCTGAAGTATCGTTTCCAACGGGTCTCGCCGATCCTGGTATCGCCCCACGACCGCAACATCGTCTACCACGCCTCGCAGTACCTGCATCGAACCCTCGACGGCGGCCGGACCTGGGAGACGATTTCGCCCGATCTGACCGCCAACGACTCCGTGGGCCATGTCTTTTCCGGCACGCCTATCACTCGGGACATTACCGGCGAGGAGTTCTACAGCACCATTTACTCGGTCCAGGAGTCGCTTTTGGCACGGGGCGTGATCTGGGTCGGCGCCAACGACGGCCCGGTGCATTTGACTCGCGACGGCGGACGAACCTGGCGGGATGTCACTCCCTCCGGCCTGCCCCGCCGCGCCCGGATTCAGACCGTGGAAGCGTCTCCTCACAAGGCGGAGAAGGCTTACATCGCCGCCTACAGGTATCTCTTGGGGG
>JBFGHF010000275.1:0-5919 GCA_041578355.1 Acidobacteriota bacterium | reverse complement strand
GGCGAAGCGGCTTGCAATCATGATGAATCAGGCCATCACCGCGTACGAGACCAAATTCGGGCATGTCGAGATCACCCAGCAGCAGGAAGTGCCCGACATGTCGCAGAGCTCAGACGAAGTCAAGCCCTCGTGAGACTCGGCGGACTCGATTCCTCCGGGCAAGACCGGACCTTGCATCAAGTCCTTGGATAGGTCCGGAATGAGCAATTCGAAACTTCGGAAACTCATCGAACAGGGACTCAAAACGGCTCCCCGCAGGAGGCTGGACTATCCGGCCACGGCCGATGCTGCGGTCTTGATGGCCATCCTGCTGGAGGATGCCAAGGACCCATCGTTTCTGCTCACAAAGCGAACCGGCTCGGTTTCGACGCACAAAGGACAAATCTCCTTTCCCGGAGGCCTGCGGGAGCCTCAGGACGAATCACTCTTGGCAACGGCGTTGCGCGAGACCGAAGAAGAACTCGGCCTGGGTCCCGACTCCTTCGAGGTGGTGGGACGCTTTCACGACTATCTGGCTGTCACCGAGTGGCGAGTCGCCCCTTTTGTCAGCTTCGCGTCAGGGCCGTTGCAAATCGAGCCGAATCCCGACGAAGTGGATCGGGTCCTCGAAGTGCCGATTCGCTTCTTCCAGGAAACCGAGCCCGAGGTGAAGCGGGCCTTCCGCCTGGGACGGGAAATCTCGATCTACTACTATCCCTACGAGGACGAGATGATCTGGGGGTTGACGGCCCGAATGATCAGGGACTTCGTGGAACTGGTGGGGTGAGGTGGCACGCAGAGAACCACCAAGGCGCGAAGGTGGCGACGGCCAGCAGAAAGAAACCACCAAGGCACCAGGAACACAACGGGTTGACTCACGCGGGACGGAAGACTGGGGACGGAAGACTTGCCATTCAGGGAGCGGCGTCCAGGTAGATCGCTTTTCTTTGAGTTCCTTTGATTTCCAGCGCGGACGGTCTGCCTCCCAAATAGAAATCGGTGAGCAGACCGGTGTCGATCAGGGCGATTTTGCCGTCGAAGCGAAACTTGATCCCTTCGTACAAGATCGGCGTGTGAGCGACCACGATCGCTACGGCTTGGTGCTGATCCAGAAGAGTGTCGATCAGGTGTGCTCCTTCTTCTTCGCTCCATGAAGCATATTTCCGATTCCAGAGTGGTCCGTCCGGGTGAACGGTCAGCCAGTTGCCCGTGTCGGCGATCGTCTTCAGCGCCGCCAAATGTTCGGCGTCGCTCGAAGGCGAGGCTTCCAGAAACTCGATTTCCTCCTGCAAAGCGCGGTAGACCTCGGACTGGTCGAAGAAGGGAAGGATGGTCCCCGAGCGGATCAGGTACTCCCGAAACCGATCGAATGTCTTCAACTCGCTGGCCACGCGGCGGTTGATCTCGTCGATGCTGAACTGGACCTGCGGGGCCAGCCCGCCGTGCAGGAAGAGAATGTCGTTCACCCGGGCCACGGCGTCACGTTTTCGAATCCACTTTCCGTATTTGCCGCCGGGGCCGAAGGCGTCGACGTGTTCCACGTACCCGGGTGGATGCTGCTCCATCCAGAGCGCCTCGTCGGCCGCTGAAAATTCGGGCTCGGGAAGTTTGAGATAACGGGACCTCCGTTTCCGGTACTCCTGGTATTGCTTGTAAGCCTTTTGCCGAAGCTTGGGCGATTTCGGACCGGCGAAGGAGGCATAGGAGGCCGCGGAGACATAGCGGCGATCGCCCGTCATCACCATCACCTCGTGGTTTCCCAAAAGGGCGATCACCCGTCCTCGGGATTTGGGCGCCTTTTTCTCCAACGCCATGACCAGATCGAGGACGCGTCGGTCGTCGGGACCGCGATCGATCAGGTCTCCCAGTTGAATCAACGTGGCACAGCCGCCCACCCAGCGATTCTGCAAATCGACGAGTCCGCCGCGCCTGAGAATCGACAGGAACTGGCGATAGCCCCCGTGAACGTCGCCGATGGCGACCACGCGTCCCTGGCTCTCCGCGTCGCAAGCCGCGCCGCGGGCGCCGGCGGCCGTACAGGCAAGCAGCAGCAGACAGGCGAGGGTTCTCGATCCGGGTCTGGTCATCGGATTTCCGTACTACATGGACGAAGCGACCGGCGTGAGATGGAGCCCTCTCCGGTCAGAACAGGACGGCTGACTCGCCCAGCCTGCCGATGCGCGCTCGGATGTGCTCGACAAGTCTGTCCCGGCGTTTCAGCAAAGCGTTTATTTGGACTCTCGTGAGAATTCCCTTCATCTCCTCTATGAGCGTTTCTTCATCGAGGCTTTGCAGCCTCTCCCAAACGATTCGCGGGCAGGTCAGCACCAGGTTGGGGCTCTTCGGCTCAGGATTGAATCGGAAGGACCTCGTATGGTCGATCATCCAAATCTTCCCCTGACCGTCTATCAGAATGTTGCCCGGGTTGCGGTCATCGTTGGCGATCAACTGGTCAAAAAGACGCATCGTGTGGATCTGATCCAGCCAGTCTCGCGAGTCGGGCGTGGCGAGACCTCGGCTCAGACGGTCCTTCTCGGTGATGACCCCTTCCACCCAGACCTGGAGGCTTCCGTATTCGCGTCCGATTCTTCTGGGCACGGTGGGAGGGACATTGTCGAGGCCCAGCAACCGGCTCAATCGATAGGCGGCGACTTCGAATCGGTAGTCGTCTCGAAAGTTTTGATGAGAGGAGCCGTCCGCGAGCTTCATGGTCGGCTTCTGGACCTCCACGACTCGGAAAGCGGCCCTCAAGCGCAGAGCACCCTGAGCGAGAAGGATTTGCCGGATGCGATTGATGCCCTCCTTGATGCGTTTTTTGCCGACCACTTTGCCGCTCTCGAGAAAACGGCAAAGCTCCTGGTCGGCCTGGAGCGGGAACGGCTTGCCGTCCGGGCCGATCCAAACATGGCGGGCGGGGCCTTCGAAAACGTCCGCCGGATCCTCCTGCCGGCTCCCGATTCCCGCGGCGCTCGCGGTCTCGCCGGGATGAATCGATGGAGAACCCGGAATGCCGACGGCTGTCATGGAGAGGACGAGAATCAGAACAGCGGACCGGAGGACCGGCTTGGACGACCCGGTCATGGCTTCACCCCGTTTTGGAAAAGGCCGGCGGCAACAGTGCTGGGACTTTCCGGATTAATCCGGTGCCGGCCGCCTGCACAGCCTATTCTACATAGAATCCGGCCGGAAGACGAAGGGCTTGAGAGCGGGACTCGACTATGACCGTCATCCGAGTCGGGCTAGCAGCACGATCCGCCCGGCAGGCAGGCCCGGGGCTCGACCTCGCCCTCGGCTTCGAAGACGCTGAACGAAGCGCTGAAAGCGGGGGATTTGAGGAGCGCTGCGGTCTTGTCGCAAATCTCCTTCCACTCGCCCGCCTGGAAGACATGATCCGGGTCGCCGTCGATTTGACACGATCTTCCCGGACCGTGGTACATGGCGAATTGTCCCCGCCAGAGGCACTCCGCCGTTGCCTCTTTGAGGGGCTTGAGAGCTTCCACCAAGACCGAATAGAGTCGCACCCCCTGCAGCTGCGAGCGCTGGGCCTCGGTCAACGGGGTGGCGGAAAAATAGTCGGACAGGGTGCTCTCGCCGTTTTTCCAGAGATAGTCGGGCGTCAAGCTGATTCCCTCGAAGCCGGTTCCCCTCAGGCGCCCGTGGAGCTCCCTGAAGGAGAGGACCCCGGCCACGCAATCCGCCCAGGCCTGTTCGTTCTCACGCAGAACGGGCGGAATGGTGTCGCGCGACACGATATCCGAGAAGGAGAGCTTGCTGCCCGGCCGCAGCACGCGGAACATTTCCCGATAAGCCGTCTCCTTGTCGAGTGCCAGGTTGTTCACGCAGTTGGAGAAGATGACGTCGATACTCGCGTCGGCGAGGGGAATCTCCACATCGAATCTCCCTTCCAGGAAGACACAGTTGTCGTATCCCAGGCGGGCTGCGACCTCCCCGGAATAAGTGCGCGCGCGGTCGAGCATGTCGCGATTCATGTCCAAGCCGTAAACCCGCCCCTCGGGGCCTACTTTGGCTGACGCGATGAAACAGTCTCGCCCCAGCCCGGGACCGAGGTCGAGCACCTGTTGACCCGCTTGCAGGCTCTTCAACTCGGGCGGAACGCCGCAGCCGTAGTTTCGCTCCAGGACCGCCTCGGGGATGTGGGCCAACTCCTCGGGTTGGAACTCCTGCCGGTAATCCACGCTGCAGCACAAGTTGGGTTCGGCGACGGCGGCCGCCTTGCTGTAGGTTTCTTCGATGACCTGTCTGTTCATGAACATCCTCCCCGGGAGGCGACCGCAGCACGGGGCTGCTCGTCCTCCAGAGACTGTTTCAATTGCCCCATGACCTGGCGCACCTGATCGATGCCGTGGGCCAGCAAAAAGGCGCTGTTGGTGCCGTAGCTTTTGTTCCCCAGGATGAAGAAGTTGGGTTCCGGGCTGGCCAAAACCTCGACTCCCTGGGGCTGCTGGGCCAGGCAATCGGAGGAACCTCCGAGCAGCGTGGCAGCGAGCTTGATCGGTCCCTCCGTCGCGTAGCATTCGTGAATCTGAAGCTGCCGGTAGAGAGAAGCGTCGGGTCGGAAGCCGACCGACGCCAGAATCTCGTCCACCCGAATCGTCTCGGGTCCTTGCGGTCCGTTGATCGAGATCTCGAAGTCCCCGCGTGATCCTTGCGGCCACGACAGAATCGCCTCCACCCTCGAGGCCTTGCGGAAAGACAGCCAGGAAGGCGGGTCCTGGGCCAGACGATTGCCCAGCCGCCCCAATTGGTCGCGATAGGGAAGGGGATCGTCCGGGTAGATCGTGAAAGGCTCGTCCCGTCGGCCTCGGCAGACCCATTCGACTCGAGCCGGCCCCTCGGCCAGATTGCAGAAGGCTTCCAGGTGGGTGGCCGCCGAATGTCCCGCTCCGGCCAAAAGAAAGCGGCGTCCCGCAAAGCGCTCGGGCCGGCCCGCGACATCGACCATCCGGTAGTGGAAACGGTCGGCGGCCTCGCCGGCGGCTCGCCTTTCGCCGGGCGCCGGAATATTTCCATCCCCGAGCCATTGCGGGTTGGCGTAGATGCCCGAGGCGTCGATCACAGCCCGGGTGAGATGCACCCGCTCCCGCCCGTTGCTCTCGATCAGCAGCCGGAAAGGACGACGGGAGCGCCGCGCTTCTCCGATCCAGTCCTTCTTGGAAAGGCCCTGACGTCCGATCGAGACCACATTGACGGGGCGGAAGAGCCGCTCGCGGATTCCCGCCGCCCGCGACAGGGGGAGAAGGTAGGAGTCGCGGAAGAGACGGCCCGTGGGGAAATCCTCGGCCGCCGGCAGGTTGCCGACGCCTTGCGAGGCCAACAGGCCGAGTCCCCATTCGGAGCGGAGCATCTCGAAAGGAGTGAAGAGCTTCACATGACCCCAGTCGGAGACATGCTGAGCCACTTCTCCCCTCTCGAACACCGCAAAGTCGAGCCCGTTGCAAGCCGCCCAGGCGGCCGCCTCGAGTCCGATGGGGCCGGCGCCCACTATACTCAGCGCACTTTCCGCCGGAATGCTCTGCAGGTTTCGATCCGTCACCCTGGTCCTTATTCTACTTCTCGCGCGTCGAAGCGCCGCGACCGGCTCAAGATCTTACAGATCGGAGAGCGATTTTTCCAGGAGGCGATGGCGCAGACGCGATCCCGGCGGCGGGAAGAGAACCGGCCAGCAGGATGTTCGGAAAAAACGACGCGCACGCCGGTTCTTCTCGCCATCGGCGTCGAAGCCCCAGGCCCCAGGCCCCAGGCCCCAAAGCCCCTATTTGTAGACGCATTCGGTGTAGGCGCCCAGCACTTCTCCACAACGCTTGCACTTGATGGTCTCGGGGATCTCGGCGAAGCGCGGTATGGAGCGCCAGATGTTGTCGTGATCGGCGCGGACCTCCTCGCCTTCGGCCACTTCCACTTCCTTGAGTCGGCGGATCT